>JAFAUR010000650.1 GCA_019243205.1 Acidobacteriaceae bacterium
TCGGGGATGAGGCCGGTCTGTCCGATAGCGACATTTACAACCTGATCTTCGAACCGGGGTTCTCGACTGCGGCGACCGTGACGGACCTTTCTGGACGCGGTGTCGGCATGGATGTCGTCCGAAAGAATATCCAGAACTTGCGCGGGCGGATCGACATTCAGACCAAGGCTGGAGAAGGAACAACTTTTTTTCTACGCCTGCCACTCACACTGGCCATCATTGAAGGCCTGGTGGTGGGTGTCGCCGGACAGAGCTTCATCATCCCGATTGTGGCCGTCCGCGAGCTGATCAGCCCTAAACCCGGCATGATCTCCAAGGTTCAGGGGAATCGCGAAATCGCAATGATTCGCGACCGGGTGCTGCCCATCGTGCGTTTGAATGAACGTTTCCACCTGCCTGCCGAACGCGCCAGGTCCGGTCAGAGCTTACTGATCGTTACGGAGTGTCAGGAGCAGCTTTTTGCTCTTCTGGTCGACCAGGTCGTGGGCAAGCAGGAGGTTGTCATCAAGAGCCTCGGCGAGGATCTGAGGAATGTCTGCGGCATCGCTGGAGGCGCGATTCTGGGCGATGGGCGAATCGGACTGATCCTCGATGTCGACGGTGTGTTTAGTGGCGGAAAACAATGAGCCCCAGTGCCGTGATTGAGCCCTTTATCGAAGTTACTCCGCTCACGGCCTTGGAATTCGATCAGATCCGGAAGCTGGCATACGAGCGTTTCGGCCTTGATCTGCGGCATGGCAAGGAACAGCTTGTTTCAGCTCGACTGACCAAGAAGATTCGCGAGCTGAAGTTCCATTCTTTCCGCGAGTACTACCGGCATGTGATGGAGGACACGTCGGGCGCCGCGCTGGTGGCCATGATCGATGCGTTGACGACAAATCACACCAGCTTCTTCCGGGAACCGGCACACTTCGATTTCCTGAAAGCCGCGGTTCTTCTCGAACTGCGCGATCGCGAGCGAATCAACATCTGGTGTGCAGCGAGTTCTACCGGCGAAGAAGCATATTCGATTGCGTTTACCGCGCTCGATGCGTTCGACTTTTCCATTCTTCCGAAGCTGCGAATTATCGCGACCGATATCTCGACCCGCGTGCTTGCGACCGCGGAAGCCGGAACATACCCCGCCGAAAAATTCGATGGTTTCCATCCGGAGCAGATGCGGCGGTACCTGCTTCGCGGTACGGGCGAATGGCAGGATTGGTACCGCATCAAGAAAGAGATAAGAGGTGCGATCGAATTCCGCCGGCTCAATCTGAACCAGCCGTTCTCGTTCGCGGCGCCGTTTCCGATCATCTTTTGTCGCAACGTTATGATTTACTTCGATCGGCCAACGCGGCAGACCTTGGTGAACCGGTTGTTCGACTGCCTTGAGCCTGGCGGGTATCTGTTTACAGGGTATTCGGAAACTTTGAGCGGCATGGATCAGCGGCTGACATATGTCCGGCCTGCGATTTATTGCAAAGGAAAGCCGGGCGCGATGCGTGGAAGGGTCGGGAAAAAAGGATGACGGAGACGCGGCGAATAAAGGTGCTGGTGGTCGACGATTCGGCCGTAGTGCGCAAACTTCTCAGCGAGGCGATTGGGGCGGAAAGCGACCTGGAAGTTGCCGGCACGGCTCCCGATGCCTATGTTGCGCGGGACAAGATTCTGGCGCTTCAGCCTGATGTTTTAACGCTCGATATCGAGATGCCGAGAATGGACGGGCTCACGTTCCTGAAAAAACTGATGCAGTATCATCCGATGCCCGTTATCGTCATCAGTTCTCTCGGGCAGGCCTCTTGTGAGTCGGCCCTCGAGGCCTTGCGATTAGGAGCCGTTGAAGTAATTGCAAAGCCCGGCGGTCCCTATTCTGTCGGCGAACTCGCCACGAACCTCGCGGACAAAATTCGAGCTGCCGCTGCCGCACGCGTGCGCCGCATAGACGACCAGGTTCGTACCCCTCAAGCTACGGAACGTCGCCCCACTGCGCCCAGCCCGCGGCGCTACTCGGACAAGTTGATCGCCATAGGAGCATCTACCGGCGGAACCGAAGCCATTCAGCAGGTCCTGATGGGTCTTCCGGCCGATTGCCCGCCCATCGTGATTACGCAGCACATACCGCCCGTATTCTCCAAAGCCTTCGCAGATCGTCTAAACCAGATCTGCCCGATGCAGGTCAAAGAGGCCGAAGACGGCGAGACGCTGCAGCCCGGGCAGGCGCTGATCGCTCCGGGAAATTTCCATATGGTCGTGCGAGGTGCGCACTCGGGCGGCCTTCGAATCGAAATACTTAGTGGCCCAGCCGTTTGTTTCCAGCGCCCCTCCGTCGACGTCATGTTCAGTTCGGTCGCGGACATAGCCGGTGCTCGCGCGCTTGGGGTGCTGCTGACCGGGATGGGATCAGATGGAGCACAGGGTCTGCTGCGTATGAAGAAGGCGGGTGCGCGGACTATCGCTCAGGATGAAGCCTCCTCGGCCGTCTTCGGAATGCCTCGCGAGGCAATCCAACTGGGCGCGGTAGACCAGGTAATTGCGCTTCCACGCATCGCCTCAGCCATTCTCGGGAAACTGAGCGCTCCGACTTATACCGCGCCGGTAACCGTCTGATGGAACGATTCACGCCTGATATTGGGGCGGTGTAATTCCCTTTGCTCGCAGGTACATTTCGGCCGAGGCCCGATGATGAGCGTTGTGTTCCAGCATGCCAATGAGTAAATCTGCTCCCGTCGCGGTCTCACCCGAATCTTTATAGGTTTTCGAGATCTGCTCGGGAGTTAACTTCGAGACAGTATCGATCGCCTTGTCGAAAGATGCTTTCATGAACTCAATCACATCGGCTTTGCTGTCCGATTTCGGCTTACCAGGGTGAGGCTTCTCACCCGAGAACGGACTTAGAAAGTAAGTCATGCCTTGCGACAGGTGCGTCATCTGCTGGCCGAAGCTCATCTGGGCGGGTGTCAACTTGAAGCTGTAATCGGAATCCGGCATGGCTTCAGCGACTTTCAAGCAGAAATCACGTGACGTCTTCAGATGTTTGACAATCGTGGACTGCAGATTGTCCTGGGCGAGCACGGGGGAACTCGCCGCAACCGCGAGCGCAAGCGATAGAAAGAAGTTTCTCATCGAGTCTCCTCCCGGATAGTCTACGTAAAAACCACGGTCACGCGATCTTACGTGCAGATAAATTGAGGTGTTCATTTCCGCGTGATTGGAGTCAAACACGCGGAGGCGTGATGGCTGAAGACAAAAAATGCGAACACCCGTCCTGTAAGTGCCGCGCTCGCGAGGGAAGTGACTACTGCAGCGCGTATTGTGAGGGCGTCGGCAGCACACCGGACATTCAGTGCGGGTGCGGGCATCCGGAATGCAGCGCCGGAACGAAGCTCTGAGCCGGCGAATAGCTTAAGATGCAGATCCCCAGGGTTTCGCCTCGACGACGGAACCCTTATATCCGTTCTTCATGCGGTCCGCAATGATGGCCCAAACCTTGGGGTCGCAGCCTTTCCACTCAGCGACCGCCCTATTGCCGAGGTAAGGCAGATCTTCCACGCCCATCTTGCTCGAAAAAAACCCGCTCACAGTCAGGCTGCGGAATTGGCTGAAGAACCGAACCCACAGATGATCAGCCGGAGCGGCCTTTTCCGGGTAAGCGATCCGATCGAGGATCTGCTTCTGATTGTCCGGTGAAGCGTCCGCGAAATCTTTCTGAAAGAGACGATTCGATTCGCGGTCAAGCCACATCAGACCGCCCAATATCTCAGCCTGAAAGTCCTGATTGCCGTCCTGATCGGTGCGGAATGCGAGCCAGTCATCCAGAAACTCAACTACGCCGGCTTGAGTAGCACTACCGCTGCGGTCATCGGCGGGAATAATCAGGTCGCAAAGCACACTCACGGTTTTCCATTGATGATCATCGAACGTTTGTCTCTTGTACGGAGTGGCGTTCGAGGCTGCACCGGAGGCCGGAGCGTGGTTGTGAGCGCCGTGGGCTTCCGCAGCGGCTGCACCCGATGCCACCGCCGCAGCGGCCGGAACGGCGCCGATGATATGGAACAAATTCCGGCGGCTGAGATTGTCGTTTGCGTTGTTGGACGAAATTGAATCTGCCATGTTTTCCCTCGCGCTTGGCTACACTTTCACGTTGAATTTCTTCACTTGGTCTGCGATGTACTCCGACGTTCGCCAGCCTAGAGCAGAGATCGTCAGGGTTGGGTTCTTATCGGCATTGCTAACAAACGGAGCAGCATCAGTGATGAAGAGATTTTTTACATCCCAAGCCTGGCAATACTGGTTCAACACCGATGTTTTCGGATTGTCACCCATCTTGGTAGCGCCGACTTCGTGGATGATCTCGCCCCCGCGCGCGATGCCCCAGTTGTCGCTATCATTGCCACTGCGAGTAACGACTCCTCCCATGGCCTCGATCAGTTCTTTGAAGGTGTCCTGCATGTGCTTGGCCTGCAGAAGCTCATCCTGACTCCATTTGAAGTGGAACCGCAGAACCGGTATGCCCCACTGATCGACGACATTCGGGTCGATCTCGCAATAGCTGTTTTCATTTGGGATCATTTCGCCGCGACCGGAGAAATGAACTTCGCAGCCGTACAGTTTTCGGAGATTGCGTTTGAGCTCGACGCCATAACCGCCGCCCAACCAACGTTCGGCATAGCCGCCCAGCGCGCCGGCATGCGGCTGCTCGCGCCCGCCGCCTAACTCGATGTGATAACCGCGCGCAAACGGTAGCTTCCCGGCCTTCTGCTCCTTGTAGAGCCACCAAGGCATGTACAGATGCATGCCCCCAACGCCGTCTTCGTTCTGAGGCGGGAGATCCTGCAGGATTGGAAGGAAGCCGCTGACAGCCGAACCGACCGTGTCCATGATGTAGTGCCCGACCAAACCGGTTGAATTCGCGATGCCGTTCGGGAAACCACTGCTCTTGGAGTTGAGCATGATGCGGGCTGTCTCGCAGCAACTGGCGGCCAGGACAACGATCTTGCCGCGAACTTCTAATTCCTTGCGGGTCTTCTTGTCGACATACGCAACGCCGGAGGCAAGACCATCCGATCCCACCAGGACTTCCCGTGCCATCGCGCTGGTTCGTACCTCGAGATTTCCGGTCTTCATGGCCGGGAAAATATGAACGCCGGGCGAATTAAAGTTGGCGTTCACGCCGCACGACCGGCCGCATTGAGCGCAATAGTGACACGCCGGGCGACCATTTAGCGGTTGAGTCAAGATCGCGAGACGGGACGGGATGCAAGGTATTTTCAGGCGATCAGAGGCATTCTTGATCAGCCGTTCATAACCGCGCGGCGCGCGTGGAGGCTGGAACTTGCCGTCCGGAGTGTTCTCGAGTCCTTCCGGCGTTCCGAAGACGCCGATCAGCTCTTCCGCTTTGTCGTAGTACGGAGCGAGGTCTTCATAAGTGATCGGCCAGTCGAAGCCCTTGCCGTCACGACTGTAGGGTTTGAAATCATAGGGGCCCATGCGCAGGGAAATGCGGCCGTAGTGGTTGGTGCGGCCGCCGAGCATGCGCGCGCGCCACCAGGTCCAGTCGGATCCCGGCGCGTTTGTATAAGGCTCGCCCGGCACCGTCCACCCGCCGACAGTGGTGGCGTCAAAATAACCCCACGACTTTTCTCGTGTCCCTGCGCCCCGGTGAGGAACCTGATAGGGCCAGCCGAACATCTTCGACTGTTTCGTGCAATCGAACCAGTCGCCCGCTTCGAGCATGCAGATTTTCGCGCCTGCCAATGCAAGGACATGGGCGGCAACGCCACCCCCTGCTCCCGAACCGACAATTACGACGTCATACGTCTTCGGGCTCGCCGTTACCTGCGCCATATTCTTACGTGTAACACTCGCTTCCTGGGAAAACTACCCCATCAGGGGACGTATTGCGACAGGTATCGCTTTGCCATGATAAAGCCCAGCTTGAACTCTTCGCTGAAGTCTGGTCCCGGGTTGTTATCTGCACCATATAACGGATCTTCCTGCTCGATGCTCATCGCACCCTGATAGCCCACATCCTGCAAAACGCTGAAGAAGTCGCGCCACACGATAGAACCCATGCCGGGGATCCGATATCGCCACCAACTTGCGCCATTTACAGGATTGATTCCCCCGGCTCGCAAAACAGGCCAAAGAATCTCAGTGTCTTTCAGATGAACATCATAGATTTTCGAAACGAAGTCGCGAGCCGTTTGGATAGGATCCATGAACTGCCTGACCAGG
>JAFAUR010000754.1 GCA_019243205.1 Acidobacteriaceae bacterium
ACTCGGGGACGCCGATATTCTGCGCCGCGCGATGGGGAAAAAGTCCGCGACGGAGATGGCAAAACAGCGCGAGCGCTTTATCAAAGGCGCGACCGAGCGTGGCTTCCCCGCGAAGAAGATCGCAAAAATTTTCGATCTGATGGAGCAATTCGCCGGGTACGGCTTCAATAAGTCGCACTCCGCAGCCTATGCGTACCTTGCGTATGTCACGGCTTACTTGAAAGCGCACTATTCCGTCGAGTTCATGTCCGCTCTTTTGACCTCTGAGTCAGGCAACATGGACAAGGCGGTCAAGTACATCAACGAATGTTCCGGGATGGGCATTCGGGTTCTTCCTCCGGACGTGAACCAGAGCGATCTAGACTTCACGCCCGCCGGATCAGCGATCCGGTTCGGTTTGGGAGCGGTCAAGAATGTAGGCCAGGGTGCGGTTGAGGCCATCGTCAGTGCTCGCGAGGAAGGAGGACCGTTCCAATCGATTTTCGATTTCTGCGAACGTGTCAACCTCGCCGGCGTGAACCGGCGCGTTATCGAGAGTCTCATCAAGGCGGGCGCAATGGATTCGCTCGGCGGGAATCGTGCCCAGCTCAGCGAAGCTCTCGACCGTGCCATCGAATTCGGGCTTCGTGCGTCCCGCGACCGCGCACTCGGCCAGCATGGCCTCTTCGGCTTCGACGGCGAAGAAAAGACCGAGATGCCGCTGGTCGATCTTCCCGACTGGACCATGGAAGCCAAACTCGCCGGTGAAAAGGAGATGCTTGGCATCTATGTCTCCGGCCATCCGCTCGATCGCTACAAAGAGAAAACTGCCGATCTTGCCACTCACTTCACCGACACTCTCGAAGACCTCGAAAAGGGCACTCCGGTCGCCCTCTGCGGCATCCTCACGAATATCGTTCGCAAAACCAACCGCGAAGGGAAATACTGGGCGGCACTAAAGGTCGACGACGGGCGCGGGACCATCGATGCTATGGTGTTCGCCGCGCGCTATGAAGAGTTGCTTGCCGCACTCCAGGAAGACGCTGCCGTTTTTATTCGCGCCAGCGTCCTGCCCGAAGAAGGCGGACCTCCGAAACTTTCTATTCAGGAAATGGTCAAGTTGGAAGATGCGCGCGTCGACCTCCCCTCGCTTATTTCCATCCGGATTTGGCTCCGTGATGAGTCCCAGGGCGAAAAGGCGGCCGCTCTGAACGAACTTTTCGTTCGAAAATCAGGTACAACGGAAGTTCGACTCAGGCTTGAAAAGCCGCGGGATTTTTCCGTCGTGATGGATCTTGCCAGTAAGGTTCGCCCCGACCGCGAGTTCCGTGCTGAAATTGAAAAAATCTGCGGTCCCGAATGCATGGAGGTCCTCGCCAGCTAAATGGCCGACGAAGTCGATTCCGAACACGAGCCAGTCACCGCTATAGCCACCGCCGTCGCTACTGAACCGGTTCCCAACCCGAGTTGGGAACGCGTTCAGTTAGCGCGCCATCCCAAGCGTCCGCATTCCCGTGACTACATTGACGCTCTCGTCACCGGCTTTGAAGAGCTGCACGGCGATCGTTTCTTCGGTGACGACAAGTCCATCATCGGCGGCATGGGCTTCTTTGAGGGCCAACCTGTGATGATCATTGGCCAGCAGAAAGGGCGAGACACAAAAGAAAAGCTGCTTCGGAATTTCGGCATGCCGAAGCCGGAGGGTTACCGTAAGGCCCTGCGCCTGATGCAGCTTGCCTCTAAGTTCCGCCGTCCCATCATTACGCTCGTCGACACACCCGGCGCTTATCCGGGCATCGACGCTGAGGAACGCGGACAGGCCGAAGCCATAGCCTATAACCTGCGCGAGATGTCGCGCTTGCGTACGGGAATCATCACAATCGTCATTGGCGAAGGCGGCAGTGGCGGTGCTCTTGCGCTAGGCGTCGGCAATCGTGTGTACATGCTCGAGAACGCCTATTACAGCGTTATCGCCCCGGAGAGTTGCGCTGCCATCATCTGGCGTGATTCGGGTAAGGCTCC
>JAFAUR010000778.1 GCA_019243205.1 Acidobacteriaceae bacterium
AGCGATGGATTCGCAGGCACTCCGCTGCCTCCCGACGAGCCCCAAGCCAAGGACCCGCCCCGAGGTGTGTATCTCGACTACTATCTTCCAGAACGTGCATCGTCAGAAGTTGTCCTCGAAATTCTGGACAGCACCGGGCACACTGTCCGGCGGTTCGCGAGTCGCGAGAAGTTGGCGGCTAGATCTACCGACGCGCCGATTGCTCCACGCTGGTTGCCCCAACCGGCTTTGCTCAGTGAAGAACCCGGTATGCACCGGTTCGTCTGGGACTTGCGCTGGGGCCGGACAGGAGAGCAAACCACGGGCGATCCGGACGACAGCGGCGTTGAGAATTGGATCGGGCCTCTGGTCCTCCCTGGTTCGTATCAGGTGAAACTGACCGTAGCCGGCCGGTCAATGATACAACCGATCCGCGTGAGCATGGACCCGCGCTGCCGCGCCACCTCAGCCGAATTGAACGAGCAATTCCGGTGGGCGCAACGGGCCTTCGAAGATATGATCACCGCGCGCAAAACTCTGGCCGAGATCGCCCGGGAAAGTAGGCACGCCAATACGAACACGAAGCAGCGTCTGGCGACCATTCTGGAGGACCAGAAGGGCGCGCTAGGTAGCGGGCTGCAATCCGTGAACCGCGGCCTTACGGTCGTGCTGACCTCGATTGAAGCCGCGGACCGTACTCCCCCGGCGCAGGTGATTTCTACATATCAACAACTGTCGAAGAACTTAAAACAGCGAGTTGCGGAATGGAACGCGTCGAAGCAGAACCGGTAATTCTGGCTGGCAACATGCACCACGTTGTGCATGGGAAGTCTCGCAGTGCAGTTGATTCGGGATGGCTACGCTCATCGGGCAGAGCCTTGCGTCCTTCAAACCGCCTGGATTCCGCGCGTTTTAGCCCTCTTCACGGTGGTCGCTGCCTGCGTGGTTCTTTGCAGTCTCATGGTTTGGCCCGTGTCAGAGAATCCGGCTCAACACGATTTCACAAACTACCCGGATAGCATCGCAAACCTATCGGATACTTCGACCGACCAAGGCGAGTCTTCGGATCTCGACGACACACTCGTAGTTCTCCATCAACGAGCGGCTAGGGCGAAAGCCAGTGTAGGGCGTCTAGGAACAGGCCAGTCCGGAGGAGGCATACCCTTGCGAGCCGATGCCGCGGAGATGACCGCCAGCCTGGACGAATCGCTTCGCACGGCGGATCGGTATTTTCTCACGAACGACTTGGAACGAGCGCGGCGTGCGATGAAATCCGCCGAACAAGACCTGGATATGCTCCAGATCTCATTCGGCGGACGATATTAGCTAGCTAAACCAACAACTAAGCTGTCGTTGCTGTCCCGCGTACACCTGGAGCCGCTGATGTAACGCGTTCAAATGCCGCCACAGCGGCGCTCGGAAGAAGGCGCCAAACTTTTTCGGCAGTTGCCTTCTCCTGTTGTTGGATTTCACGCGCCAACGTAGCCGTTTGCGTGTCACCCGCAGCCTCGGCCACCGCCACTAAGGCTTCGTACATGGCGATTTCGCTATTCTCGACAGCGTACGCCATCATCAGATTTTGAGTCGTACGCTCTTCTTTTTCATGGCCGATCTGCGCGGTCTTCGGCGTCAAACCGAAGATGTGCGCCAACAGGCTCTTCGTCCCGGATGGGCTCCCCCCGAGCGCTTGCAAGCGTGCGGTGAGCCTTTCGTATTGTGTTCTTGTTTCAAGCGCGTGCTCATGAAATGCCGACTTCGCCGCCGCATCATCGCCTTCGTTTGCAAAACCCTGCAATTGGGTCTCGAAGCTTTTCTCCGCTGCAATTGCATCTTCGAGATATCTCTTAATTACGTCTACGCTCGTTTCTGCCATCGTCTGTGCTCCTCAGTCCTAAGTGAGACCCCACAGTCCCCGGCCGGTTTCGAACGCCTCTGCTGTAGATATTACGGGCCGTTTCCAACGTCCTAAAGTAAGAGCTTGCGAAACACGGTGAATTCCTGCCGTAAGCTTTGCGTCTTGGTCACGTGCACTGTAACTGCATTCGGCTTTCTTCCTGCTTCAAAAGGTACATCCGATGCTTCCGTTAAAGCCACCTTCGTTCTTCCTGCGCCCGATCCTGCACGCCCGGTGTTCATCGTGTATGGCGATATCCGTTTCACGAATTGGATTCGCGCGAGGGGTCACCTCACCTTGGGCGCGTCAGGCCTTGGTACACAAGATCGCTTCCATGAATCCGGGGCCTGTCTTCATAACGGGCGACATTCCATTTGACGGCGCGGTGTTTGCTGATTATCGGGTGTTTCAAGCCGAGACACGATCGTGGTCCGAAGCTCACCTGCGCATCTTCCCGGTTTTAGGTAACCACGAGTTCTACCGCCGCGATTACATTCCGAGCGAATCAAAAGGGCTCGAGAACTGGTGGCGTGTGTTTCTCTATCTGAAGAGTCGCCGCTGGTACTCGGTTCAGATTGGGGCGGAGATTTATGCGCTCTGTCTCGATTCGAACTTCGGTGCGTTACGCGCGGGCGGCCCGCAGCGCATATGGCTTGAGCAGCAACTCGCGGCTCTCCCCGAATCGGTCATGTATGTATTCTGCATGCTGCACCATGACCGAAGCGGCGATTATCTGGAAGGGAACGCCGCACCTGCGCGGCTGGATGCTGAAGACGAGCTCGACGGCTACTTGCAACACGAAGGACGGAAACTGCGAGCTGCTATCACCGTCATATCAGGCCACGTCCACAACTACGGACCTTTTGAGCGAAACGGAATCATGTACGTCATCTCCGGCGGCGGCGGTGCGCACCCGGCCTTCTTTCGCCGTCACTCGGACGATCAGTTCAAAGACAAAGATCTGATACTCTCCGGCAAACCTCTACCGAACTATGACTTTCTGAGGTTCAACATTGTGCACGACGGTTTGCAAGCAACAGTTGAGGGTATCTCGAACCCGCAGGCGGGCCGTGGCGCCGCGTCATGGGACAATCCCGACGGATTCACAAATCATATTCCGGTAGCCAACTTCTACGTCAGAACCACGATGCGCAGCGTGCCCATTCCGGTCGGATCCTGATAGCCTCTAGGCCAGGGGCCATTGAAATGAGAAGATCCGACCCGCCGCGCTGTTCGTTTTGTCACAAGACTGAAGGAACAGTTGGCAAGCTGATCTCAAGCCCGCGAGATGATCACCGGGCTTACATATGCCATGAGTGCGTCGCCGTGTGCGTATTAACCATAGAGGACGACGTGGCCGACTCTCAACAGAGTCAGCCCAAGCCCTCGGAAGATACTGTCCACCCGTTACAGATACATCCGCTCGCTTCAAAGCTGATGGGAGCAATCGAGACTTGGATCCGGCTCGAACCACAGGGTAAAGACGCCCTCATAGCCTTGAACGAAGTTCGCAGCGTTGCGAGTCAGGTGGTGCTGGGAGAGTCGTGCAATGCCGATCGGATCCACTCCAGGCCCCTACCCAAGCTAGGTAGGTCGAAATCTACTTGAGCTGTCTCACCCGCCGCCGGCTTTTGTATTGCTCCAGGGTTGTGCTTGATAAGTCCAGTGGCGGCTGCTGTAATCCGCGTAGGTAATCGCCAATAGGATGCTCAGCCAAACCAGGCCTGCGACCACAAACAGCTTCGTGAGCGATGTCGTATAGCGAACTCCCATGAAAACCCAGGCGACCAGCGAAGCCTTGGTGACCGCGATCAGCAGGGCGACAATGACGTTGAACTCGCCGAGCTCGAGGTAAGACACGGAGGTGGTAGTGACCGTTAGAACCAGTAACGCGATCCAGACAGAGACAAGCGTTCTGACTTTGGGGATTGGTGAGTGATGTGCGCTCATTTGCGATGCCCGATCAAATACAACAGCGGGAAAAGGAAAATCCAGACTACGTCGACGAAGTGCCAGTACAGGCCGATCATTTCGACGGGAGAGAAGTAATTCGCATTAAATACGCGCCGGTACGCCTGAATAACCAGGTACGTCAGCAGCCCGAGCCCAACTATCATGTGCAGCGCGTGCATGCCCGTCATGCAGAAGTATAGGAAGAACAGGATCTGCGCGTTGTGTGCATAGTACTCCGGCTTGTACTGAAAGTTGAAACCCGGAACCAGGTGCTCTACCCACTTGGAATGGTATTCGAATCCCTTGATGACGAGGAACACCGAGCCGAACACCATCGTGAGCAGAAGATAGCGAATCAGTTCATTTCGCCTGCTCAGTTGCGCCGCCCGCACTGCCAGTACCATCGTTAGGCTGCTACAGATCAGAACTGCGGTGTTGGTTCCGCCGAGCACAACGTCCATGTACTCGCTGGTGCTTTCGAACGCCCCCGGGTACATCGCCCGGTAAACCGCATACGCGGCGAACATTCCTCCGAAGAACAGAACTTCGGTAATGAGGAACGTCCACATGCCGAGCATGGAGGCGTCCATCTGCTGCTCCGGCGTAGCGAAATGATGCCGGAGATGAGTTACTTCCGCTTCGGTATCTTCTGCCGGAGATTGCCCCACAGGAACAACGGTATCAGCCAACGACTTCCTCCAATTCGCCGTAATCGTACGCTTCCCGCGTTACGACCGGCGTCTCATCAAAGTTAAAGGTCGTGGGAGGAGACTGGATCGTCCACTCCAGGCCATAAGCTCCCCAAGGGTTCTTGCCGGCTCTCGGGCCGTACTTCCATGACCATATCAGATACACGATTGGAATCAGGTAGCCGATACCCAGAATGGAAGCTCCAGCGGTCGACAACACGTTCAGCGCTTGGAACTCGGGCGGATAGGCGTGGTAGCGGCGGGGCATTCCGAGATATCCCAGAATGAATTGCGGGAAGAACGTCAGGTTGAACCCGATGAACACAATCAGGGCGGCGAATTTCGACCACGCTTCCGGGTACATCCGACCCGTCATCTTCGGCCACCAGAAGTGAATCCCTCCCAGGAACGCCATCACCATGCCGCCAACCATCACGTAATGGAAATGGGCGACTACAAAGTATGTGCCATGGGTCGCAACGTCGGTTCCGAGCGTTGCCAGGTGCAATCCGGTCAGGCCACCGATCGTAAACAGACCGATGAACCCGAAGGCATAGAGCATCGGAGTGTCGAACGAAACGGAGCCCTTATACATCGTGGCCGTCCAGTTGAAAACCTTGATCGCCGAGGGCACTGCGACCATGAAACTCAGAAACGAGAACGCCACGCTCGTGTACATGCTCTGCCCGGTGATGAACATGTGATGGCCCCAGACCACGAAGCTCAACACCGCAATCGCCATGCTTGAGAAAGCGACGAAGTTGTAGCCGAAAAGCCGCTTTTTCGAGAAGCACGCGACGATCTCACTGATGACGCCCATCCCGGGGAGAATCATGATGTACACAGCCGGGTGCGAGTAGAACCAGAAGAGATGCTGGAACAGGATCGGATCTCCGCCAATATTCGGATCAAAGATGCCGACATGTGCGATTCGCTCGAACGCCAGCAGCAGTAGAGTGATCGCGAGTACAGGCGTTCCGAGAACCTGGATGAGACCGGTCGCGTAATTTGACCAGACAAACAGAGGAAGCCGCGACCACGTCATCCCGGGCGCGCGCATCTTGTGGACCGTGACGATGAAATTGAGCCCGGTCAGGATGGATGAGAAACCGGCCGTGAATACGCCAAAGGCTGCCGCCAGCACGTACGAGTTCGAATACGTACTGCTGTATGGAGCGTAGAAGGTCCAACCCGTATCGACCCCACCGCGTACCACCGCGTACATGGTCAGGATGGCGCCGAGCACATAAATATACCAACTCAACAAGTTGACCCTGGGAAACGCCAGATCCTTGGCCCCGATCATAATCGGGATTAAAAAGTTGGCAAGTGTTGCGGGAATGGATGGAACCAGGAAGAAGAACACCATCACGATGCCGTGCATCGAGAACAGCCGGTTGTACATCTCCGGCGAAAACAGCCCCTCCGGTTCCAGGAGGTTGATCCGAAACAATACGGCGAACGCGCCCCCGACGAAGAACATCAAGGTGATCGAGAAAACGTACAGCATCGCGATCCGCTTGTGATCGGTGGTCAAGAGCCAGCTTTTCCAGCCATGCTCGACGTTGAGGTAGTTTACCTCCTCAACCGCTACTTCCGGCGTACCATGTGCGAGTGTTGCCATAGAAACTGCTATCGTCCTTGTCTCAATCTCAATGCTGCGTCTGAGCGGTCGAAGCGGCATTCGCGGCGCGAGGCGCGATCACCACCGGCCTCTGCTGCGACCCTTGCTGCGACGCGGGTGTTTGCGGCGACAGAGACTTGATATACGCGATCAACTGGATCACGTTTTCCTCTGTAATCTGTCCCTTAAAGTTGGGCATGATGTTCGGTTCAAAGCCGGCAACGATCTTTGCGTTCGGGTCGAGAATCGATTCGCGAATATAAGCGTCATCCGCAATTACTGTGCGTCCATCCAGCAATTGCACCGGCTTGTTGTACAGGCCCTTCAGAACCGGACAGCGACCCTGCTGATCCATCAGGTGACAGGTTGAGCATCCGTTCTGCGCGAACAGCTTTTCGCCCTGTTCAGCCAACGTCCCCTGAGTTCCGCCTCCGCTTGACCAGTTGGCGTAGGCCTTTTCGTCCATCACATCCACCCAACCGCCCATACTGGCATGCAGAGTGCCGCAGTACTCCGTGCAGAACAGATGATATCGGCCGGGTTTGGTCGCCGTAAACCAAAGTGAATCATAGTGGCCGGGGACTACATCGTGGCGTACTCGAAATGCCGGGATCGAGAAACTGTGGATCACGTCTTCAGAAGCCATGGTTAGCTTCACCGGCCGGCCTACCGGGACATGCAGTTCGTTGATCTCGCGCCCACCGTCGGGATATTGAATCTTCCACATCCATTGTTTCCCGGTTACGAATACTTCCATCGCATCCGTCGGAGGTGTTTGCGCCGCGAAAAAAATTTGTGCGCCCCAAGCAAACATTACAAGCATCACCAGAAACGGAGCAATCGACCACGTAAGCTCCAACTTGGTAGAACCCTCAATCTGGGTTGGTTTGGGATTAGCTGTACGCCGGTATTTCCAGGCGAGGATCACCACTCCCAAAAAAATCACTCCGGTCATGATGATGGAAATAGTCGTGATGAACCAGTACAGATAATCGATCTGGCTCGCCTGCGCGGAGGCAGCAGTCGGGAAGAGCTGAAGCTGAGCCATGGGTAAGTTAGCCAGCATGGTGGACCTCTTTCCACGTGGGACCCACGCTCTTCTTCTTTTCGTCCCGCATAAGCAGGTAAATCAGACCTGCCAGCAACAATACAGTTAGGCAGCCGGCTATTTTCAGAATGTTAATGATTGCCAAGGTGTATTTCCCCTGGGTTGCATCGTAGTGAAAGCAGAAGGATAAAACGTAATCGACCGGCGTCCCGATTCTGTGCGCTGACGCTTCCACCAATGCCATTCGCAAATCGGCCGGGGCGTAATCGATTCCGTAAAAGTACCGCGACAGGCGTCCGTCCGGCGTCGCAACCAGGATTCCTGCTGCATGCACGAACTGCCGTGTGCTTGGGTCGTATCGGTAACCAAAACCCA
>JAFAUR010000734.1 GCA_019243205.1 Acidobacteriaceae bacterium
CGCAAAGCCCATGTGCCACTCCGTCGCAAGTATGCCAGGACCGGTCCCACAAGGCCACCGAAGATCGCCCCCTGATGATAGCAGAAGCCAGTCGCCGACGCCCGCACCTCGGTCGGGAAGCGCTCGGACAGATAGTGGGGCCATTGCGTGTGCATACCGCCGCCGCCAAAAAAGCCCTGCAGGGTGAAGAACACCACGATCATCGTATAGTCGGTGGTCAGCAGATACAGTGGCGCGACCGGGATGGTCAGCAGAGACGTAGTCATGAGCGTCATTCGCCGGCCAAAGCGGTCGGCGCACCAGCCCCAGAGCATCGCTGAAAGGAAGAACATCAGGCTCTGCAGCATGATCGGCAGAGCAACATAGCCGGTGGGCAGGCCAAGGTCCTTCTGCAGATAGGAGGGGAACATGCCGCCGACCGAGTAGCCGACGACAAACGCACTGGCCATCAACCAGCATGCCGTGAAGGTATTGAAGAGCAGCCCGCGCCGAAAAATACTGAACAATGGCGCGCGGAACTCACGGTTCTCGAGCCGCTGCTTGCGCCGGTTCTCGATCCAGATCTCTGGCTCTTTGACGTACTTGCGGATGTAGACAATCACCAGCGCAGGCAACACGCCGATCAGCAACAAGCCGCGCCAGCCAATGGAGTCATAGAGCAGACCGTAAGCCGCGCTCGACAACAGGGCGCCGAGGCCCCAGGAGCCTTGCAGGACCGATCCCATGAATCCCCGCGAACGCTGCGGCCACGTTTCCATCGCCAGCGCGGCGCCGGCAGGCCATTCCGCGCCCATACCGATCCCTAAGGCAGTACGGAACAGTAGCAGCAACCAGAAGCTCGGCGCGAGGCCGGCGAACAGGTTGCAGGCTGAGTACCAGGCGATCGAGATCATCAACGGCTTCTTGCGTCCGATCCGGTCGGCGAGCCACCCTGACGCTGTGGCACCGACTAGCCTCATCCACAACGTCAGCGTGAAGATGACAGCGACCTCTGTCAGCGGCACGCCGAAGTCCTTGGAAATCGGCACCATCAGCAACAGGAAAATTGTGAAATCAAAGGAGTCGAGTGTCCAGCCAAGCCATGCAGCAACCCAGGCGAGCCATTGATCCTTTGTTGGTTCCTTCCACCACGGGATCGGGTTTGCGCCAGCTACAGTGGTCGACATTGGCGATCTCCCCTTTGTTCGCGGACGTTCGTGGTTCGCTCAGCGATGCAACTAGGGGCGGCCGGCAGACCGCGCAGGGTGGAATCCGGTTTGCTGCGCCGTCGCTGTCCTGGTTGACAAGGGCGTCGTTGTCTATTTAACAGCCGACGCTATGAGCTCTGCAACAGCGAAAATTGCTCTAACGGTTTGCCGAAACCGTCCGAACAGGTGGTGAACATGAGCTATTGGCGCTGCCTAAGTCATTGATCGTAATGAGTGTCGAAACGTCGGAAAACCCTACTTCAGCAGCCTGCTACGCCGTGCTGATCACGGCGCCGCCGTAATCAAACACAGCTATGGGACTATCGACCGAGCCCTCTATTATCGCCGGCAATCGGAGCACCTTCGGCGTTTGGCCGATTTAACGTGGCAGGCGAGTCTTGAGGCGTTACTTCGTACTCTCGCGCAAGACTACGACCAAATGGCGAAGGAGCTCGAAGCCGATAACCATAAGGTCGATGCATAGGGGATTTCGTGCGGCTCTGAGCGCTCCGGCCTCTCCGATGGGAGTTCGCGTGCTCGGCGTGGAAAGCCATGCCGTGGGATTCCCACGGTGGGCGGCGAAGCGCGAAGCTGCTGCGGTGAAAAGGCGGGCCTACCGGAGCTATTACCGGACCTGCTCGACGCTCAGGCTGCCGGGGGGAAGCGGTCGCAGCAGCTCGGCTTCCGAGCGGGTGACCTCAAACCAGGCCAACCAACCCGAACGGTCGAGCACGACCATCTGGTGGTTGCGGTGCGCTGGAGCCGGTATCGACTCGGGATGGCGCACGTCGACCGCACCGTTTGCGAGATCACAGGCGATGTCGTCGAAATCCTCCGCCATTCGGTGCAGCATCTCGGTCATATCAGGCTGGTGCGTCAGGCTCGCCAACCGCCGTGCATGCTCTGCCTGGCCCTGGAGGATGCATGCCCGATAACAGCCCGAGCTGGTATTCAACTCCGCCTCGACCGAACGCACGCCTAAACTAAACACCGTCGCGACCGCTTGCCGGACGTTCGCCGCCGCGCGCGCGTCATCTAAGCTGTGAATCAGCGCCCAAGTGGACCCCCCTCAAACCGCTTTAAGTGTTGGATCAATTTTAGCCGGGGTTCAGTGCTGATTCACACAGTGAGGCACCGGAGCCCGCTTGATGAGCCAACGCTCGACGTCTCGGGAACAATGGCTGATGAGGCAATACGGCTTCCTGTCAAGATTGCCGCGCTACATCGATAAGGGCGAGCCTTGACAGCGCCAACCCTCATGAAGTTTGCGGCGCGAACATGCGCCCAAAGGCGAGCTCCCTCGGACGTTTACGCGGAATCTAACACCTGTGGCCGTTTGGGGGGGCATGGCCGCCCGAGGACTCCGCCCAAGCGCATCACGCGCTGGTTGGCGGCTTCGACACTCAGATCACCGGCTCCAGCAAACCATCGCGGTGCTTCTGTTCACCAGGCGATCGGACCGGTCCGCAATGCAGTTTTTCGAACCGCAAAATTGTGGCGCGGTGTCCAGACCTTTCGGCGCGACCGGATCGAGTGCGGGAGGGATCGCCAGATTTTCACGATTTATCCGGAGTTCTGCCTTCAGAGGGACCGGT
>JAFAUR010001140.1 GCA_019243205.1 Acidobacteriaceae bacterium
GAGATATAAGCGTCCGAGTTCCTCACAGGCACCGGCGTCCTTCGGAAAATCCTTCAATATGGCAATCGCATCATCCGCCCGATTCGCCTTGGAGAGAGAGACGGCCAGTTCGAGCTCGTATGATTTCAGGGTCGGGTCGAGTTCGGAAGCTCGACGGAAGTGTGGCAGCGCTTCGTCGAGCTTGCCCTGGTGCTCCAGGCTTTGACCGAGTCCGAGTTCAGCGGCAGCGAGCTTCGGGTTTGCTGCAACCGCTTGTTTGTATTGCTCCTCAGCGGCTGCGGCATCGCCCGAAGCGAGGTAGGCCTCGCCAAGATAACGGTGGGGAGGCGCGGCAGACGGCTTTTGCTTTGCCGCGTCCTGTAGCAAGGGAAGCGCGTCCGCGGCATGTTGCTCGCGCAGTTCCAGAATGCCCAGATTCAGCTCAGCCTCGTACAGCCCTGGCTTGAGCGAGAGCACCTTCCGGTAATGCTCCTCTGCCTCATCGTTTTTCTTCAGCCCGGTTTCGGCAAGCGCCAGATTGAACAGAGCGCCGTAATCCTTCGGGTCCTGAGATACGAGACCCGAGAAAATCTGCTCGGCCTGAGCATAATCACCTTTGTCGAGAGCCTGCAGCCCTCTGTTTTCCGCATCGGCCTGAATATTAAGTGCAAACAGAATGGAGAGAATCGGCACGAACAACAATCGAAGCGCCTTCGGCTCTTATTCTACCCGCAGGACGTGAATAGCTAATCGCGGTTCTGGCGGTTTGACGCGGCGGCTGTCGCTTCTCGATGCAGATGAGTCATATTGATTCCTTCGAGCGCCAGAGCAATGAAGCCAATCACGATCAGAGGTATCGTGACAACCGCCCACAGGATGATGGAAAACCGTTTAGCGTGGCCGGCGCCCAGACCGAACATCATCAGCGTACGCGCGGTAACCCACTGGAAGGGGCCCAGATTTCCCGGCGCCTGGGGCACAACGCTGCTCAGCCGGAGCAGTACCAGCATCGTGAACGAAGCTTTCCACGAGACATTCAGGTCGTTCGCCTGAACAAGAAAGTAGATAGGCAACAGCTGGCACATCATGTAGACGCCGCTGACCAGGAACGCGAGATAGAGATAGCGCGAGTGGCCGATGAGATGGAGATCTTCAATCAGCGTGTTGAACCATCGTGGCCATGCCATGCCGAAAAAAAGATCGAGCGACTGCTTCTTGGCATACATGGCGTACGCCAGGACAATCGCGACGACCACAATCATCACCCCGAGAATGTAACCGCCCTTTAGCAAAACTCCGGGTAGCCTGCCCATGTGAAGACAAACGAAAAAGCAGGCCATCAACCAGACGCCGTCGAAGATCCGCTCAATCAGGGCGGAAGCGAAGGTAACGGAAAGCGGCACTTCGCTCGTTTTAGAAAGCAGGAAACACCGAATCAGCTCGCCTGCACGCAATGGAAGCACTTCATTCGCAAACAAACCTACATAAATCGCTTCCACCGTGTCCGTGAAGCGCACCGATTCAATGGGAGTAAGCAGCAGTTTCCACCGCCACCCGTGCAGCAGGTAGACACAGACGTCGGCCAGCACTGCTACCAGCACCCATGCATAATGCATGTGCTGCACTTCGCCCCAGATCTGATTGAGCCCGGCGCCGTTGAGGACCCAAGCCATGCAGATGAGCGAGATCACGTTCGTGACAATGATGAAAAGCCACGACCTGAGTTTGCGGGTACTCTCAACAGGCCGCAAGGGCGCGAGTTGCGTGCTCAAGCAAACCCATGATAACGCCCGTACTTCACGGCCTAAATGAGCAATCCCATGGCCTGCTTTGTCTTCCGAACGGTATCTTGCGCCACGGGCAGGACACGCTGGCGGCCTTCTTCGAGCACGGAGGACAGGTATCCGGGATCCGCGGTAATTTCGCGATACCGCCTCGCGATTGGCTCGAGCTTGGCGACAACCGCTTCGGCAACCAGCTTCTTGAACTCTCCATAGCGCAACCCGGCGACGCTTTCTTTGGTGATGGAAGGGTCGCATGCTTGGGCAATCGTGAGCAGGTTGGCGATTCCGGGACCCATATTCTCCGAATCAACTGCGGGCTGCGAATCAGTGGTGGCTCGCGCAATCTTCTTTCGAATCACAGCCGGATCGTCCAGCAAAGCGATGGCATGGCCCGAGGCGCTAACGGACTTGCTCATCTTTTGCGTCGGGTCATCCAACCCCATAATGCGCGCGCCCACGGCGGGAAGGCGCGTTGCCGGCATTGTGAAGGTGTCTCCGTAAAGCGAATTGAACCGACCGGCAATATCACGCGCGAGTTCCAGATGTTGGGACTGATCTTCGCCCACGGGAACAATGCTCGCCTGGTAAATCAAAATATCGG
>JAFAUR010000107.1 GCA_019243205.1 Acidobacteriaceae bacterium
TCCCATGCGCCTCCCAAGGTGAGTTCGAAGACGACCAGGGCACTGGTCACCCAGTAAGCAATGATGGCGCGGCGCGAGGTGAACGCGGAACTAGCGATGGTAGTCATGGCGTCGACCTGCCAATATTTGCGCATCCGTCGGGTGAACAGGTCGTCGACAAACAGGAGATTGCATGAAGTCGTGCTGAACGGCCTTGTCGACACTCCCGAAAGGGAGATAGAATCTCCCCATGCTCAAGGAGATTTGTCCTCGCATCACCATAGCTTGCCTGCTGGTTTTAGGAGGTTGCTCGTCTCAGGTCCACGAGGCCAATGAAAGGTATGTGCTCGTTGCGTCGCATACCAGGATTCCTTACTGGCAGGAGGCCTATGCTGGACTCCGTCGCGCCGGAGCAGAGCTGCACGTGAAAGTGGACATGGTAGGCCCCGAACGATACGACGCAAAAGCGGAACAGGAGGCCTTCGAAGAAGCCGTCGCGGACAAATCGTCCGGAATCTTGATTTCCCCGACAGATCCGAATCTGATGGTCAGTGATATCGATTCGGCTTTGCAACAAGGCATACCAGTTGTGACCATCGACTCCGACGCGCCCAAGAGCAAACGTCCTTTCTTTATCGGTTCAGACAATTATGAAGCCGGGAGATTGGGCGGACAGCTTCTGGTCAAGCTGCTAAACGGGAAGGGAAACGTTGTCATGTTCACCTATCCCGGACAAGCCAACATGATGGATCGGCGGGATGGGTATCAGAGCGTGTTCGAGAATGATTCGGACATTAAGGTGATCCAGTCGGTCGATATTCATGGAGAGGCCGCTGTTGCGTACCAAGCAGCAAAAGATTTGCTCGCTTCGAAACAGCAGGTTAACGCGTTCGTCTGCCTGGAAGCAGTTGCGTGCCCGGAAGTGGGCGAGGCAGTGAAGGAGAGTAATGCAACAGGCAAAGTTACGATTATCGCGATGGATACTGATCAGCGCGTTCTGAATTGGATCCAAGAAGGTTTAGTCGCCGCAACGATCGCTCAAAAGCCTTACACAATGGCGTATCTCGGGGTGAAACTCCTGGATGACATGCACCATCAGAAGCAAGGTTCCTTCGACACGAATTTCAAACAGGACTCTTCCTCGCCTTACCCTGCCGCTGTCTACACGGGGACGTTCTTAGTCGAAAAGGAAAACCTACAGTCATTCATGTCGCAGAGCCAGCCCAAAGCGAATCCGTCACCAAAGCCGTAGTCGGTGTTGCGGCAGCCGAAACCAGTGGCCACCAACAGGAGATCTGTGCCAGCGCTCTGGACGCAAAGAATCCGCGATCTCCACCGGGACGACTTCGTCATGTCTGCCTACCGCAGATTCTTGGGTAAATCCTCCGGTTGAATATACTTTCCCTCACTGACAATAATGGCGCGTTCCAATACTTGCTCCAGTTCACCTACATTGGCCGGCCAATCGTATCGCAGCAGAAGTTCTCCCGCCATTGGCGAGGTGCCTATGATGTGCCGCTTGTATTTCGTGGCAAAGCGTTGAATGAAATAGTCCGACAGCATCGGTATGTCTTCCTTGTGCTCGCGTAACCGCGGCATCTCGATATGAATTATGTTTAGGCGGTGATAGAGATCCTCGCGAAACCGGCCTTCGCGCGCCTCTTGCGCAAGATCTCGGACGCTTGTGGCTATGACGCGAACGCGGGAGAGATACGAGGTCGGTTGACCAGCAAGACCAAAGGCTGCACGTTGGAGAAAACGGACGAGCTTATTTTGTAGATGAGGAGCAAGTGCACTAGTCTCGCGAAAAAATAAAGTGCAATCCTGCGCAATTTCGTAAAGGTCGTCGAGGGCATCCCTTTGATCAGACCCTGGTGACCCGTACGCAAAACCTCTGTCGTTAAGGGCAGCGCAATCGAGCTCCAGAAACGGATGGTCCCGGCGAGCGCTCTTTCGATGCAGAGCCCGGGCAAACAGTTCCTTTCCGGTTCCGCCTTCCCCAGTAATCAAAACTGTTGTGTCCCGAGGCGCAATGTGCTCGAGCCGAGTACGTATGTGGCTCATTACTGAGCTGTTTCCGATTATGACGGCTGGCTTGGAAATATCGTCCTCAAAGCTGAACTCCCGGTCCATCACTTCTCAGTCTCTACAAGTTTCGGGTGCTTGTGGTAACCGTGCCGCTTTTTGGTGGTTCAGCGACCTCCTTGCTTGTACTATGATCCACGCCCGGTTGGCGACGTGGAAGCGAGCACTGGACGGCTCGATAGCGTTACCTCAAAGTTGCTCAGGCGCCTTCTCCCGCCGTCGGGGCCGACGGGGTCATAAGTTGCCGATGATACCGAAGAAGAATCGCCGCTACGCAGATCCAGAGCGCACCGGCATATCCGAAATACCAAACGGCTTCTTCTCCGGGCGTTACACCGGGGGGGCTGAATGCAACCAGAGCTCCGGTCGAACCGGCATGCACCAGCTGAGCGAGCAGCACACTGCCGGTGTTGACGTATATCCAGGACATAAGCACTCGCAAGCCGGTGAGCGCCGCCGTAAATGCCACGAAGAATGCGAACAAGTATGAGCGATGGGGCGTCGCAGCACCTAGGAAGTCGATCGCGGGGAAGTGCCAAATCCCCCACAACAGACCTAAGAGAACACTTTGCGGGAGCATTCTCCGACCTTCAATCATGTGCGGTAGGGCGAAGCCGGTCCATCCGATCTCCTCGATGAAGCCGGCCGGTATCCCGAAAAAGACGCCTGCCCAGAACAGATTCGCTGTGAAATGCGGAGAAACAAATCTGCTCATCAGGAAGAGAACGCTCCATATGAGGAATGGAGGAACGCCCACGACGAGATACCACACCGGTGCGATACGGTCTGGGCGCATTCGAGAAACTAGCCGACCGAGAGCAGGCTTTCCGTCCGCAATAACCGTCAGAATGATGCCGGCGATGCACGGTCCCACAATCATCACCGGAAAGAGCAGAATGCCACTTTGCTTGCTGAGAGTTTGGCCTCGGATCAGTGCGGGAGCGGCGACGACCAGCGCCCCCGACCAGGAGATTGCAAAGGTTAACGCGAAATACAGGATTTCGCTGTTACGCCCAGTCAACGTTTGCATCGTGGATGGCTGCATTTTACGCGACTAAAGGCGATTCCGAGACTCTCGGCTCGCACATCCTTGGATTAGCATCGAGCGAGAGACTACGTCCGCTGCTGGAGGATCAATGCAGAGACACGCAGCTAAGCAGCGGGCCGCCCGGCGAGCAGCCCGCACTCGTAACTGCTATGTTGCCTCACTGTACCAACGCAATACTCGGAGGGCGCGCAGTGTGTTCCAGCGGCTTGCGCTTCCGACAGCGGTCTCCATCTGCAAAGGAATCCGTTCGGGATGGAGTAGATTGAGCGGCCAACGACCGTTTTGATGCCGTCGCGCAACCACAACTTCAACGGCCTCCCTGGCGCGGCTATCCGGTCTGACTCTTGCATTCCGCAGATAGTCAAGTCCGCGCAGGACGTCGTAACGCCAAAACGGAGGAAACGAGAAGCGCAGCCAACGTTTGTTGATGATTTCGTCAGTGCGTAGAGACCGGAACAGACGCCGGTCCAGCAGATACTTCTCGGCTCGCCTTCGGGCCTCTGTGAGGGCAGCCGATTTGCGCCCGGCACGTTCGTGTTCGAGGA
>JAFAUR010000276.1 GCA_019243205.1 Acidobacteriaceae bacterium
CTCTACCGTCAGATTGCCGTGCATGATGGCTACCGGAGCAATCCGTACATCTTTACCAAGCACGACGGTCCCTGTTCTCTCGTTGACTACGACGCGTGCAATCCGATCCGGCTCAGCCGATAAGCGCTCGATCTCAGAAACGAATTCGGTGGGACGGGATGCGAACTCCTGCGGCAGATTGACGGTCACCAAGGCCGAATTATCGGCGTGGGCGATGGCCCCTCCGGTTCCAAAGCGCCTGTTCACGGCTTCGGCCACCCGGGCCGCGGTGGTAAAGTCCGCATCTTTCAACTGCAGATGAATCGTGCTTCCGATGGCAACGGATGGCGCCGGCCTTTCTACTACGATTCCGTTTGGAATCCGCCCGACCGTCGGATGATTGACCGTCGCCGAATTCTGCATTCGACCCGCAGCGAAGCCTCCGGTGACGACCGGGCCTTGCGCCGAGGCATAAACCTGCCCGTTGATCCCGCGAAGAGTGGTCATAACGAGAATACCTCCCTGTAGATTGCTGGCGTCGCCGATGGCCGAAACCGTTGCGTCGACCGTGGTTCCCGGCTGCGCAAACGGCGGGAGCGTGGCGGTCACCAAGACGGCAGCAGTATTCTTCACCATGATTCCGGCAGGCGATATACTCACGCCCATACGCTGTAGCAGGTTGGTCAAACTCTGCACGGAAAATTGCGTCTGTTGCCTGTCGCCCGTTCCGTTCAACCCGACAACGAGTCCATAACCGATCAGCTGATTACTGCGAACTCCTTCGATGGACACTAAGTCCTTCAACCGAACTCCGCGCGTGCCTGAATCCGGAGATTTCTCCACGATGGGATTCGGGGTTGAATGGGTCAGCGGATCTCCCGGGTTCTGTCCGGCATTCACTGAAAGCGGTAAGAAAATGACGAAAACAAGAAAACGTTGCATTTGCACGAGAGATCTCAGAAGGGTAGAAGGCCGAGAAGAATCCGGTACAGAATATTCGGCCGGCGAATGGCATCATTGACGACGCCTTTGCCATTGATTTTCAGTTCCATCTGGCCGATGCTGCCGGACTGAACCGTGTTTGCATAGGACAGGTCAGCGGGCCTGACGACCCCGCGCACTGTCACCACCTGGGTTTCGGAGTTTACGAGGACAGTCTTCGTTCCTTCAATGACCAGATATCCGTTCGGCAATACGTCAACTACCCTCGCCGTAATGGTTGCCGTCAGAGTGGTCGTTCGCGAAGTAGTGCCCGATCCGTCGAGCGACGTGTTACTGGTTGAATTCACGAGATTGGTCAAAGCGCTGGCCGCGGAAAGCTTGCCAGCCAGGGAAGTAATGGATGCATTCGCACTGGACGCTCGTGCAGTCTTGGTTGCTCCGGTTGCAACGGCGGACGCATTTTCATTCACCAGGACGGTGAGGATATCGTCGACATGCCGCGCCCTGACGTCGATGGCAAGATCCGCAAAGTTTGCCGCGGGTGAATAAAGCGAGCCGGGACTCTCGGTAGCCGACGCAGCCGCCCTGTGTGCTTGTTCGACGTACTGATCGAGAGCGGATTCGGCCGGTTTTTGTTCCTTCTTGTCCGCTTTCGTCTTGTCGGCAAGCATTAGCGAGCCCACGAGAATACCGGCCAGGCAGATTCTTGCAACTCGGCTCATGACTGCTTCCCCTCCACCGCTAAACCCGGAGCCCCCGCCGGCACGACCACCACCTTGCCGCGATCTTCTATCCGTGCCCGGAAAGTCTTGCCGCTTTTTGTATTCCTCACCGTGATCACCGTTCCACGCATCCCCCCCGCTTCGGCAATACCCTGCGTTTCGATGCGTCCGTTTGCCATGGGCACAACGACCTGCACCGAATCACCACGCTGCACATCCTGAGGAGCGCTCAAGAGCGCCATCTGTACATAGGAGTTCGCTGCAATCCCGTTGCGCGGAATCATCCCGATTACGTCTGACAAAGCGGTTGCTGTGACATCCCGCGTCAGTGGTCCTTCGTAAGTTTCTAACCTCACCTGGCTGGCTGCGATTGGTTCACCTGGTCGCAAATCTTCGATCGCTTTGACACGAACCTCGCGCACAATCAGCCGCACTCGTGCCCAGATGGGGAACCGGCGCTCCCCGGCGAACTTTACATAGCCATGCCAGAGCGCGGTGTCGGAAAGAGACTGGCTGATGCCGCTTGCCGGGAAAACGATCTCACCCTGAGGGGCGCCCCTTTGACTCTGCTCGACGATTTCGATCTTGGCTTCGCGTCCTGCAAGGGTGGACTTCATAGCCGCCAGCAACTTCTCCCGATCAGGAACCGAGGTGGGCCAAGTGAAGCACGCATTGGCTTCGGATCGAAAATCGACGTGATAGGCGCTCGCGATCCGCCGCAATTCGCCGGTCCGAAATATGCGTTCCTGGCCAGGATTCGGCGCATATCCGAACTCCGCGTCTGCAGGCAGCGCTGCAAAGGCCGGCAGTGCGGAAGCCAGATCCCGGCCGTGGATCTTTTCGGTCTGGATCGGATGGCAGTCCGAAGCGGTCAGAATCGCGACTGTAGCGAGGGCAGCGATCATTGTGCCAGCTGGTTCACCTGTTGATACATCTCGTCGGCTGCTTTTACAACCTTCGAGTTCGCCTCATACGCGCGCTGGCTTTGAATCAGATTCACGAATTCGTTAACCACGTCAACGTTCGACTGCTCCGTGTAGCCTTGCATGAGTGATCCGAGTCCCTCAGCCCCACCAGGGTTCCCAACTATGGGATCGCCGGAAGCATCCGTCGGTGTGAACAACGTGTTGCCGATGCTGTTCATGCCCGCCGGGTTCTGAAACATCGCCAGCTGAATCTGTCCGGCCTTCTGCGAGGCTGTCTGGCCCTGAAGCGTATAGGTAACGGTGCCGTCCTGTGCAACCGTTATGCTCTGCGCAGCGCTGGGAATCGTAATCTGAGGCTCGACCGGATCTCCGTTCGCGGTAACCAGCGTGCCGTTTCGATCGAGCTGAAACGAACCAGCCCGCGTGTACGCCAGTTCCCCTGACGGCTGCCGGATCTGAAAGAATCCTTTGCCTTCAATGACCATGTCCAACGGGTTGTTCGTGGTCGCGAACGTTCCCTGGGTAAAGATGATCTCGTTCGAAGCGGCCCGCGTGCCGAGTCCAACCTGTAGGCCCGCGGGCACTACGGTCTGCTGGGCTGCGGAAGCTCCCGGCTGAACCATGTTCTGGTAGATCAGGTCTTCAAACTGAGCTCTTCTTGCCTTGAAGCCGGTTGTGCTCGCATTCGCGAGATTGTTGGCAATGGTATCGACGTTCAGCTGCTGAGCGGACATGCCGCTCGCAGCGCTATAAAGCGCCCGTATCATTCATATCTCCATTCGTGGTTACTTACGAACCGACGCGCGCTACTTCCTGAACCGCGTGTTGATTCATTTCCGTACCTAATTTGATGGCGTGCTGTAGCATTTCAAAATTGCGCAACAACGTAATCATGCGTGCGGCCGCTTCGGTCGGAGCCGCGTTTGATGACTCCAGCTTTCCCTGATTCACCTGAGCGTTCACCGCAGCAACAGCGCCTGCCGCGTCCGACACCGGGCTCCCATTTGCATCCTGCTTCGGATTTTGGAAATACGCCGCCGACGTCTTCTTCAACTGGCTCGGGTCCTTGAAGTCCGTGACGTCAAGCTGGCCAAGCAAAGCTCCGTCCTGATAGATCTCTCCATTGCTTGATACCTGAATGGGGCTGTTCGACTGTACCTGTAAGGTCGAAGGCGTGCCCGACAGTCGAACCGGGTAACCCTCTGCCGTCACCAGTACGCCCTGCGCTGAAAGATGAAAGTTTCCGTTGCGTGTATATAAAGGACCGTTCGGCCCATTCACGCTGAAGAAGCCGCTGCCGGAAAGCGCAAGATCGGTAGGAGAGCCTGTATTCACGAGCGTGCTCTGTCCGAAATCTGTCCAGGGTTTTTGGACAACCGGCGACTCGCCTACAATCGGATTCGATTCGTTCGCGAGTTCGGGCGCGAGGTAGGTCCCGTAAAACTCACGGTCGGCCTTAAAGCCACTCGTGCCGCTGTTTGCCACATTGTTTGCCAGCATGTCGAGCGCATCCATGCGCGATTGCAGGCCACTTGCAGCGGCTGTTGTCAGGGCATCCATGTCGCTAGACCAGATGCAAATGGCCTGCCATCGAATCCGCCGCTTTTACGGCGGCTTTTCGGTGTTGTCAAGCCATATTGGTGTCGAGAAGTTGCCGTAGCTGGGTCGCGTGACGCAAAATCCTGACATCTTAGCCGAGTGTGGAGGTCTAGAAATCGTTGTAAATGGGGGCCGGCTACGTTGGCGGCCCGCTTGCACCAAAGCGCCACGTGATGCTGCCGATTGCTGGTCCTACTGTTCCCGCTCCTGCATCTAACGTTCTTCCTGAGACTTCCTCGGCTCAGGGGTCGAATACAAAAACTGACGCGAACAGAGGATTTGGAGCGCTACTCGAAATGTTTTCGCGTCAGGCGTCGGATGAAGACAGCAGTGCGCCTAGTCCGCCAGCGGACCTAGCTCCTGCTACGTCCGAAAATGCGTTGTCAGCTACAACGGCGCTTTTAGCCTCAGGTGCATCAAGTGCAGACACGGCAACTGCAAGCCAACCTGCGGCGCCGGCCCGAACGGAGGCGGCAGTTATAAATTCAACTTCCGACCTGAAGCCTGCACGTACTGCGCTCGATGCGGGCCTGGATGGAAGCACTTTCAATCCTGCTGCGGTTACCAGCAAGCAAGTGATCTCGTTTCCGGCAAAGATCCATCGAACGGGGGCACCGGAGCTGAACAAGCCGGATTCCGCCGATAAAGCGCGCAAAAAAGATACGAAGGCCCTTGATGGCGTTCCTGCTGTAGCGCAAACCCCCGATCCGCAGCCGCCTCTGACATTATTGGCCTTGCTCGGCTTCGGGCAGACGAAAACTCCGCCGGGTGCGAGCAGTGCGGAGGACAAAACCACGGCTGATTCAACGCAACCGGCAATATTGCAGACGGATCAGCAACCTTACACGTCCGGCCAGGAGGCATCGAGCGGTACACCGTCCGACGCGTTATCGCTTGAGCCTTTCAAGGTCGCACTGCCTGGAGGTGCACAAGCTGATCAGGATCGTTCCGCAATTGACGGCCGGCTCGCCTTTGCGCTCCGAGTGAGCGGGATCAATGGTATGCCCGAACCTACGTTGGCTCGCGAGTCGCTCGCTTCGATTGAAGCTTCCTTCGCACAAGAGGAGGGAAGCGCGAATCCATCAAGACAAGACCTCGGCTTCGGATCGAGTTCTTCGAGCACTTCCGAAGCAACGCGTTCCGCGCAGCCTTCCGTTGAAAATAAGGCCACGAGCCGGTCGTCCGCCGCAGATTATTCACCAACGCCCTCGGCAGTGCTTTCCAACGTCATCGGTGAAAGGAATTCTGACGCGCCAAAATCTTCCCCCAACGTATCCAAAGTAGTTGAGATGTCGTACGCGGACACTGCCGCGCAACAACAACCTGCGCGAACGTCCGGTTCAGTTTCACCCCAATTCTCGGGTGCTTCGGTTGGTAACGGGGAAGAGAAGCCCGCCGCTCGAACAAACGCAACGGGTCAGTCGGACTCTCCCTCGTTTGCGTTCTCACACGCCTCAATGGAGGTGCCTGAGCTGCACGGAGAAGCTGAAAAAGTGGCTACACAAACTCCGCTCATCCACACCGAACCTGATCTTGAGCCTGAATTGTCATCGAACAGCAGCATCAATCACGTTCAAGTCCAGCTCCAAGGTGATAACAATCAACGCGTTGACGTCCGCTTGGTCGACAACAACGGCGAGCTTCGCGTCAGCGTGCGCACCTCCGACGCAAATCTCGCTCAATCTCTAGGCGAGAGGATCCCCGAACTCACATCGCGTCTCGACTCGCAGCGCCTTCATTCTGAAGTGTGGACACCTGGCGCCAGCCCCCAGGGCCGCACTGAATCAAGCGCGACCAGCTTCTCGAACTCGCAAAGCGGAAATTCGAGCGCCTCGAATTACAGCAGTAACTCCGGCGGCCAAGGAAACAACAGCCGGGGACAAAATGGAAATCCAAATCAACCAGACTGGCTGGACGAACTGGAAGGCCTTCCGACGTCCGTAACAGCCACAAGGAGAAATTCATTATGGCTTCAATAGGAACCACTTATCCTTCCAGCAGCACAGCCGCTTCGACTGCCAATACCAGCAGCTCCTCAAGCAGCAGCACTGGCGATCTCGGAACGCAGTCTGCGTTCCTCACACTCCTGGTTGCTCAGTTGCAGAACCAGGATCCACTGCAACCTATGGACGGGACCACGTTCGTAACTCAGTTGGCTCAGTTCAACGATGTCGAACAGAACCTCGGGATGAAACAGGATCTCGATGCGATGAGCGAGAAATACCTGGGTGTCACTACGCCGCCATCGGCCGGTAGCTCGGCAACGAGTTCCACGACGCAAACAAACTAAAACTCATACGAAGGACTTATACATATGTCAAGTGCATTTTCCATTGCGTTATCGTCTCTCCAGGCGCAGTCGCAAGCGATCGACACGACTGGCAATAATCTCGCCAACATGAACACGGTCGGCTTCAAAAGCAGCACGGTCGACTTCGAAACTCTCATCAGTGAAAATCTGGGATCGGGCAGCGCGTTCCAGGTCGGCTTGGGCGTCGGAACGCCGGTGAATCAGCAGGCGTTTACGCAGGGGCCGCTCCAAAGCAGCAACTCCAAATTGGCGGCCGCGATTCAAGGTAACGGATTTTTCATTGTCAATAACTCTGGAGGCCAGCAGCTTTTCACTCGAGATGGTGACTTCACCGTCGACAAAACCGGGACGCTGACGACGCTTACGGGTGAGAAGGTTCAAGGCTGGATTGCCAATGCTGCTGGCGCCATCAATACGAACGGAGCAATTGGCAACATCGTTTTGCCTTCGGGAGAACTGCTGCCGGCAACTCCCACGACGACTTTCTCGATGAATGGAAATCTCGATTCCGCGACCACCCCGGGCGGACAGGGTTTCTCGCAACCTATTTCCATCGTGGATTCTCTTGGCAATACGCATACGCTGACGGTCACGTTCACTAACGTTTCTGGAACCACGAGTGGTGGTACGACGTATCCAGCCAATACATGGACTTACGATGTCACCATTCCTCAAGGCGATCTCAGCGGCACTCCGGCGCTCACCGCTGATCCTTCACTCCTCGCTGCTCCGGGCGTGATCAGCTTTAACACCGACGGCAGCCTCAATACGACAGCTTCCGGCTTCACACCCACGGCCACGCTGAAGCTCCCGACCGGATATACTCTTGCCGACAGCGCCTCCTTCGGTACGCCGACCGGGAATACCATGTCCTTCAATCTTCTCGACTCCTCAGGCGCTCCTACTCTGACTCAGTTCGCGCAAGCATCCGGCATCGGCAGCAAGACAGTGGACGGCAGCCAGGCCGCCCAGCTCTCGGATTTCAGCATTGAGAACGGTGGTCTGATCGTGGCGACCTTTTCGAACGGTCAGCAGCAGATCAAAGGTCAGCTGGCTCTCGCAGCCATCCAGAATCCCGATACCCTCCAGAACGTCGGCAACAACAATCTGATCGCGTCGGGCGCAACCGCTCAGCCCGCCATCGGTGTTCCACTCTCCGCGGGACGTGGCCAGATCTTCGGCGCCCAGCTTGAAGGTTCCAATGTTGATATGGCCACGGAGTTTACGAAGTTGATCACCTACCAGCGTGCCTATCAGGCCAGCTCGCGGGTCATCACGACCGCAGACCAGATGAGCCAGGATCTCATGAATCTGATTCACTAATCTTTTTGAGATCGCGTTAAACGGGGACGCCTCTGAGCTTCGTTGGCGTCCCGTATGCGCTCTTCTGCGTCCCGTTGATGGAGGGAAGAAATCGAAAACTAATCCTTTCGGTCTGCGCGGATCGATCTCGAAGTTGGCGTCAGAGGACAAAAAAAGAGCCGGTCGTTAGCCTCCGTCATCAAGCACATAATGGAGGGGTTCGTTCTATTTCCGCCTGCAGTCTTTCAGTGCTCGCGCATTCGGATGGGCTATATTGTTCAAACACAGACCAGTGAACAACACAGCGGCGGCCGGGCGGCGGGATGTTGATGCGTAACAGAATCGTTCCTAGATGGGGCCGGTTCTGGACATTGCTGCTGTTTGCAAGTTTTCCGGTATTCGTGTGGGCGCAATCGCCAGCCGTGCAGGTCCCGGATGTAACCGCTTCCGCCGTTGTCAAGGGAACCGTCCTGGATGAGGGCGGAGGAAGCGTGGCGGGAGCCACGGTAACCGTTACAAACCTTGACACGGGAGCGATCCACAGTACGACGTCTGATTCCGCGGGAACTTATTCCTTTTCGGTTTTGCAACCAGGCAACTTCGCGATGCTCGTCTCTGCTCAAGGGTTTAGGTCGTACCGAAATGAGCGCCTCAGCGTAGCCTCGGATCAAACCTTAGAAGTCCCTGAGATAACGCTCTATCTTGCTGCCGTTTCTTCCAAAACGGAGGTAACTGCTTCCAAACAGGAGGTGGCGGAAGCACAGATGAAATCAGAAGTAGAGCAGCGCCTGCTTGGCTTTCTGCCGAACTACTACGTCGTGTACTTCAAAGATCCGGTCCCACTCAATGCAGGCCAAAAAATGCGGCTGGCCTTTCGACTTTCGATCGATCCGGTTACTTTCGGACTAGCGGCCGTCCAGGCGGCGGTTGAAACCAACAGTAAAGATTTCGAAGCATACGGAACGGGAGCGGAGGGTTTTGCTAAGCGTTATGCCGCCGCCTACGCCGACGGCTTCATTGGCACGATGGTCGCGTCGGGCCTGCTTCACGCGGTGCTGCGACAAGATCCGCGCTACTACTACAAGGGAACCGGTACCGTCCGCTCTCGGGTTCTGTATGCACTCTCCTGGTCTTTTCGCTGCAAGGGCGACGACGGAAAATGGCAGATAGCCTACTCCTCCCTGATCGGCAATGTTGCTTCATCGACCATCTCCGGCCTTTACTATCCGAATGGCATCAGCGCTAGCCAAACAGTAAAGAACAGCATGCTGAATTTAGCGTCCCAGGGCGTAGATGCGCTCTTTCAGGAATTCTTGTTTAAGCGGCTAACAACACACAGCAAAGATCCGGGAAAACTGCCGTAGAGCTTTTCACAAGAGATTTCCTGCTCGTCGGACAGACTCTTATCCCGAGGGTGTTAATTCCGCTTACGCATGGGTAATCTGTTCGAGCAATCCGCGGCGGTCTTTATCGTTCTCGCCCTGCTCATCGCAACGCTATGGCTCCTGCGCCGGAAGGGAGTCGCGACCCTGAAGCTTTCGTTACCCCGCAGAATGGCCCGAGGGCAGCTGATTCAAGTTCTGGAACGAGTGCCACTTACGCCCCAGCATTCGCTGCATCTCGTTCGGCTTGGCGATCGCGCCTTACTCATCGGTGTCTCGCCGACGGGATGCACGGGCATCGATTCATTTCCCGCGTCACAATGCGAAATTCTTACTGACCCGGGGGTCCGTTGATCTCCGTCCTCGCTGCCGCCACTTTGGCCCCCGGCACTCTCAACAGCTTCGGCATTACTGCCGCCGCGAACGGTCACGGCATGACGCTCAGCACTCCCATGCAAATCGCGCTGGGATTAACGTTGCTGACTTTGCTGCCCGCGGTGGTCATGTGTATTACGCCGTTCCTTCGAATCATCGTTGTCCTGCACTTCCTTCGACAGGCGCTCGGCACGCAAACCGCGCCTTCCAATCAGGTGCTCGTCGGGTTATCCTTATTTCTCTCGCTGCTGATCGTGCAGCCCGTGTTTACTGATATCTACACGCAAGCCTGGCAGCCGCTCGAAAAAGGCAGCATCACCACCGAACAGGCGATCGATGAAGGCTCGGCGCCGCTGCGGAAATTCCTGCTCCGCTTCGCGCGCGAACGCGATCTGCGTTTGTTCGTCGAAATCTCGCGCGAGCCGCTACCGCGCAACCCTTCCGATATCAGCCTGAAAGTGCTCATCCCCGCGTACATCTTGTCCGAGCTAAAAGCCGGGTTCCAGATCGGAGCGGTTCTCTTTCTTCCATTCCTCGTCATCGATATCGT
>JAFAUR010000312.1 GCA_019243205.1 Acidobacteriaceae bacterium
TTCAGCGCGCGGTCGACAATCTCCTGCGCCTCGCCCAAGATAGTGTTCAGGTGCGCTTCGCTGACAAAGCTCTCTGCGTAGATTTTGTAGACGTTTTCAGTACCGGAGGGCCGCGCCGCAAACCAGCCGCTAGCCGATGTTACTTTCAGCCCGTCGATCGGCTCGTTGTTTCCAGGGGCTCGGGTCAACTTGGCGATAATCGGCTCACCGGCGAGACTTGATTCCCCGACAGCATCTGGCGAAAGTGTTTTCAACCTTGCCTTTTGCTCAGGGTTGGCCGGCGCGTCGATGCGCGCGTAGTACGGCCTGCCAAATTCGGCCGTCATTTCACGATAGTGCTCGCCGGGATCTTTGCCGGTACGGGCCGTGATTTCGGCTGCCAATAGGTCCATCACGGGTCCGTCCTTGTCAGTAGTCCAGACTGTGCCGTCGAACCGAAGCAAGCTGGCCCCAGCACTCTCTTCACCGCCGAAGCAGTACGAGCTATCGAAGAGGCCCGGAGCGAACCATTTAAATCCAACGGGTACCTCGGACAGAACTCGCCCGAGCTTTTTTACGACGTGGTCGATCATGCTGCTGCTTACGACGGTCTTGCCCACTGCCGATTGGGCCCGCCATAAGGGGCGATGCGTGAGCAGGTAGCGAATGGCAACCGCAAGGTAGTGGTTCGGGTTCATCAAACCTGCAGACGGGGTCACGATTCCGTGGCGGTCTGAATCCGGGTCGTTTGCAAATGCGACCTGATACTTGTCTTTGAGCGCTACCAGGCGGGCCATCGCATACGGGCTGGAGCAATCCATTCGGATTTTGCCGTCGTGGTCAACCGTCATGAACGAGAAGGTCGGGTCCAGGACCGGGTTCACGACCTGAATGTCCAAGTCGTAGAGCTCGTTGATAGGCTCCCAGTACCGCAGAGCAGCCCCTCCCAGTGGATCTACACCCATCCTGAGCCGGGCCGCGCGAATCGCATCCATATCGATGACACTCGCCAGGGCTAGCACGTATGGCGTGACGAAGTTTGCTTGGTGAGTTGTCGCGGCCTTGAAAGCGCGGCCGAAGGATATACGTTTTACACCGGCATTCCCCGTTCGGAGCAGTTCATTCGCGCGGCTCTCAATCCAGTGCGTCACCTGGGTATCAGCGGGACCACCGTTAAGAGGGTTGTACTTGAAGCCGCCGTCCTCCGGAGGATTGTGGGAAGGCGTGATGACAATACCGTCTGCGAAGTGATTCTTACGGCCCCGGTTGTGAACCAGAATTGCTCGTGAGATGACGGGTGTCGGTGTTACCTCGTCGTTCCGCTGAATGATGGTTTCCACGCCGTTGGCCGCGAGGACCTCGAGCGCCGTGCATTGAGCCGGTGCGGAGAGCGCATGCGTATCCTTGCCCATGTATAGCGGGCCATCCGTGCCGTGAGCGAGCCGGTAATCGCAAATAGCTTGCGTGATGGCGAGAATGTGCGCTTCGGTAAAAGTGCCGGCGAGCGGCGAGCCTCTATGTCCGCTAGTTCCGAATGCGACCATCTGATTGCGATCACTTAGCTCCGGCCGGCGATTAAAATACTCGCGCTCAAGCTGAGCCAGATCGACCAACATTTCTTTTGTGGCCGGTCTGCCCGCAAGAGCTGAAATGGTTTCGTTTGGAGGTGTTTCTAGGAGACTGGGCATGGCTTCACCTCCCAGATCTGACTTGCGTATTCGCCGATCGTGCGATCACTCGAGAACTTGCCCGATGCTGCCACATTCAAGATGGCTCGCCGAGCCCAAGCTTCCGGGTCCGCATACACTTCATCAACGTGCCGATGCGCGTTGTCGAAGGACGTCAGGTCCGCCAAGTGCATGTAGTAATCGCCGCGTGTCAACAGCGCATCACGCAACGGAGCGAAAACGCCTGGTTCATTGCGGCTGAAATGATCCGAGAAGATCAGATCCAATGCGGCGCGGGTCTCTGGCTCGTTCTGATAATGCCAGTTTGGGTTGTACCAGGTGCGACTCTCAGCGACCTGTTGCGCGGTGAGGCCAAACAGGAAGAAGTTCTCTTCGCCAGCCTCCTCAGCCATTTCGATCGTGGCGCCGGCACGTGTGCCAACGGTCAAAGCCCCGTTCATCATGAATTTCATGTTGCTTGTGCCGCTAGCCTCATAGCCCGCGGTAGAGATCTGGTTGGAAATATCGC
>JAFAUR010000797.1 GCA_019243205.1 Acidobacteriaceae bacterium
CGGCACTGGAAACCAGGCCGGGTTGATCGGCTTTTGACCGTATGAGGAATCTGCGGAGGTTGGCATTAGAGTTTGTTTGCAGCCGTTGATTCCAGATATTTGCCGATTCCAGCCCCACAGTTCCGCGAGTTGCGTCGAAAAGAACGAGGGCGATACTGGTGTCGTTCAGGAAGAGCTGATTGACCAGCTGATACTCTTCCTGCCCGCCCAGGTCCCAGAGAAAGATTTCACGACTTTGGCCAGCGGGGGCTTTCGCATCAGGATGGAGTTTTTCCGGAGCGAGAGTCCAGATTTGCATGCCGTGCGTTGAGCTCTGATCGCTCTCGAAGCGGTTTTCAACCAGACGGCGCGCCAGGCATGTTTTTCCGGAATTGCTGTCGCCGGCGAGGACTACTTTGGCTGAAGCCTGGAGAACTTGCGTACGGTTAGCGACCGGGAACGGGGCGGGCCGCCATAGAGCGATTTTCAGCTCACTGGTTTCCCAGCCCTCTCCGAGTGATCCGAAATGTATGCCCACGGGCGTTTGCCCGAATGGCAACCGCTCCGGGCGCGTTATAGATTGCCCCGACTCTGTGTCCCAGAGGCGCACCTCGCCATCGTTCCCGACCGAGGCGATCAGCTTACTATCCGGGGACCATGCCAAGCCAATTATGGGCACCTCATGACCTTCGAAAATTTTTTCGTGGCCAAAACGTAGGCGGATTGTCTGATCAAAGGAGCTACTGGCCAGTGTTTCCCCGTTGGGTGACCATGAGACGACGGTAACCGCCCGCCGATGAGAAGGATGAATGACATGCGACTGTCCGGAACTCGCGTCCCATAAACGCAGCGTGCCGTCATCAGATCCGCTGGCCAAAGCCGAGCCGTCAGGTGACCACGTGATGGTCCGAACGGGTCCGCTGTGCACTGCAATGTGATGATCGAGGGGAACGTTTTCCGGCTTCCAGAACAAGACCGATCCATCCCCGCAGCCGGCTGCGATAATTCCGCCGTCGGGTGACCAAGCCACGCTGGTGACGAAATAGCTCCCCATTTTGAGAGGAGCGGGCGTTGTTTCGGAACCTACATGCCATAGTCTGACAGTCTCTGGGGAACCAATGCTGTTTTTTTTAACGATACGCCGCCCACCGAGAGTGTGGGATTGGATGAGATCGTTGCAGCAGGGAGAACGACAGGCGCAAGGAACGCGACCGCCGCGAAGAGTAATGATTTCTTGATTTGCACGAGAACTGTAAAACCTCCGAGTCATTTCGGGCATTTGCCGGAAGGCGCTTGCCTCAAGCGCAGTTTCGAATTATCGGAGTGCGTTCAACAAGACACAGGAGGGCTAACCGTACTCGGGATAAGAGAGCGTGACGCCGGCTGGCGATTCGAAACTGGCGACCTTAACCTAAACGGTTTATTCCATAGGATTGTGCCGATGGGCACGAGGGCAGACGCGTGATTCTAAGTGCGTTTCGGTTTACTTGCAGTCAGTGATCGCCCTTATGCCCGTTTGACAGGTATGGTTCTGTTGATGGCGGGGCCTTACTGGTACCTAGTGACACGCGACCGCTAATTCGAACCGCGTTGCTTACAATATTGGAAGGTGGGAGAGAAAGACATTTCTCGAAGCGCAGCAGTGCGCAACGGCACAGAGACTAAATCCGAAAAGGGCTCTCGGACACTGCGCGCGTATCGCATTCTCGGTTTTGTTCTAATCCTGCGTCCGCTTGGCAATCTTTCACTTGCATTCGGGATGAAGCATCTGGCGAGCACGGTTGCTCTCAATCCGCTTATTTACCTGAAAGCGATGCTGAATCCCTATGTTTCCGGTGGAATCACGATGCTCATTCTGGGACTGTTGATGCGAATGGCGTTGCTGAGCCTGGCCGATCTTAGTTTTGTTCTGCCGCTAACAGCTTTGGGTTATATTATTTCGACTGTGTTGGGTAAGACAATCCTGCACGAACAGGTCAGCCTGGCACGATGGCTCGGCGCGTTCCTGATCTTCGCGGGAACTGCGATTGTGGGGTCTGCCGCGCACGGGGAACCTGCAGGAGCCGTTTGTGACAATGATGTAGAACTGACGAGCGCTTAAAAAGCGAATCCGATCAGTCAAACAGGAGCATTTGTTTCACACATGAAAATTGCCGTTCTTGGTGGTGATGGGTATTGCGGGTGGGCAACTGCGCTTTATTTATCGGCCAAAGGTCACGACGTAGCTATCGTTGATAATTTCATCCGGCGTCAATGGGATTACGAATTATCCGTTCAAACCCTCACACCTATCCGTCCGCTTGCGGAACGGCTACGCGTCTGGCAGGAACTGACCGGTAATGTAATCGAACTATTGGTTGGCGATGTTACGGACTATGATTTTCTTGCCTCGGTGATTCGTGGCTTCGAGCCTGAAGCCGTCGTCCATTTTGCCGAACAACGATCGGCTCCTTACTCGATGATTGACCGCAAGCACGCGGTTTTCACGCAAATCAACAATGTTACGGGCACTCTCAACTTGTTATTCGCTCTGAGAGAATTACAACCCGATTGCCATCTGGTAAAGCTCGGGACCATGGGCGAATATGGGACGCCTAACATCGATATCGAAGAAGGTTACATCACGATCGAACATAAGGGCCGACGTGATGTTCTGCCTTTTCCGAAGCAGCCAGGTTCGTTTTATCACCTTTCCAAGGTGCACGATAGCCACAACATGATGTTCGCTTGCCGCATCTGGGGTCTGCGGGCGACTGACCTCAACCAGGGCGTGGTGTACGGAACCGTGACGGACGAAGTGGCCTTCGATGAAGCGCTGATCAACCGCTTCGATTACGACGAAGTCTTCGGAACCGTATTGAACCGGTTTTGTGCGCAGGCCGTAGCCGGACATGCGCTTACAGTTTACGGGCAAGGCGGCCAGACGCGGGGATTCCTGGATATCCGTGATACGGTCCGGTGCATCGAACTGGCGTGCCTGAATCCGGCCGATCGTGGCGAATGCAGAGTTTACAACCAGTTCACGGAACAGTTCTCCGTTATCGAGCTGGCCGAGCTGGTGAAAGCGGCGGCGTCAAAGCTCGGTCTGAAGGCGGAAATCGAGCACCTCTCTGATCCGCGAGTCGAGAAGGAACAGCATTATTACAATGCGCACCACTCGAAACTCATTGATCTCGGTTTGAGCCCTCATTACCTGTCCGATTCGCTTCTCGATTCGCTGATGAACATTGCTATCCGGTACCGTGATCGAATCGATTCGTCCATCTTTCTGCCTCAGGTGAACTGGCGAAATACCAGTAACGAACGTAAGACTCAAACAACCGTCAGCGCTGTTCCGTCGTTTGCGGCTACCGGCAGTTAACGCCGATCACAGATAGCGCTAGTCTCCGCTGCTGGCAGAAGTCGCGGGAACCAACATACCATCCCGGATATAGTAATCGCCGCCCCTCCAGCGAACGGTCTTGCGAGCGAAACTTGCAACCCACATGGTGAACGCGACTGCATCCCAAACGGGCACTAGCAGTAACCGTTTCGACAAACCGGCCTGCTCCAGGCCCCAAATGCCGACGATACCGGTCAGCGTCAACCGGAGTATCAGATATGTGCCGAGATAGGCGATGGCAACTAACCACGACGGGGTGAGCAAGACAGCGAGCACTGACCACGACAGCCCTTGTGTAAAGAGCAACCCCAAGTGTCCCCAAGGGCGCATGTGCCGCATGACTACAAGCCATCGAAGCCGTTTGTGCACCAGATCACGCAAGGATTGATAATCGGCGACAGTCTCGATCGTGTAGGAGGACAGTTCGATCTCATGGCCCTGTTCGGCGATGAGCCTCCCGACCAGCAGATCGTCCGCCGGGCGATTTTCGATAGTCTGATATCCGCCAAACTCAGCGAGCCTCGATCGCGTCGTGGCGATCGTCGGGCCAAGCGCAAACTTCACGCCGTCCAGTTGTCTAGCAACCAACAGGCCCGGATAAAAATCAGAGATCATCCCGATCGACTGCAGGTTTTCCACGAAATTCTGTTCGCCCGTTGAAACATACAGACACGTGACAGCACCGACGTTAGGGTTTGCAAGGGGTGAAACGATGCGACGGAGGTAATCGGGCTTTACCCGAACATCGCTATCGCTGATTACGAGATGTTCATATTCGGCCTCGCTCGCGAGCCGGGCGAGTTTTGCAACTTTGTCGTTAGTAGCGGCTCTGCCGGACCCAAAAAGCACGCGAATGCGTCTTTCTGGGAAATCGCTCCGAAGCTTTTCGATTACCGGCAGCACTGGGTCATCGGCGGTGCCTACGCAAAAAACGATCTCATAATTGGGATAGTCCTGACGGCAGAAACTGGCGAAGTTCTCATAAGCGTCGGGATCGAGGCCGCGAACAGGCTTCAAATTACTGACGGGAGGAGTGAAATCGGGTCCGATTGTCCGTCCGAGCGTGCGGTGGAAAAAACGAAAAGCGCTGAAGATCGCCAGCACGTAATAGATAAACGGGAGGATCGCCAGGAACAGAACAACTGGGGGCAGGGAATGCGCAACAATCGTCAAAGACCGTTAACCTCTTTCGTACCAAAAACACCCCGAATCCCGGTACCCGAGAGCACCGCCCCAACCGAACTATAACAGACCATTACTTTGTTCTGATCCAGCATCGACTAAGTTGGTATCCTAAGGTAAACCGCGTGAGTGTTGCCAGGGTCAGTTTTTGCCTACTATAGCTTCTAAGTCTCAGCGTCAGTTCGACACCGTACTCACCGAGCAATCCTCAAAATCAAAGCCAAAACCAAAAGCGGCGCTGGTTCTGCTCGCTGTACTGGTGTTCGTTTCCGCCATTTACGTCGGCTGTGTGATCTCGCCGCCTTCTTTGATGGACGATGTCGATGCGGTGCAAGCGCAGATCGCGCGCAACATGATCCAGTCAGGAGACTGGGTGTCGGCGCGGCTCGATGGAGTTCTGTATTTAGAAAAGTCGCCCTTGATCTACTGGCTGATTGCGGGCAGCTATCGCGTATTCGGTTTTCACGATTGGGCAGCGCGCCTTCCGATCGCAGGTGCGGCTATTGCGCTCGCCCTTATAACCGCGGGTTTTGGAATTTGGGCCTTTGGCAGGCGTGCCGGATTCTATTCCGGCCTCATTATTGCAACCTGCGCCGGCCTCTTCCTGTTCACACGCATTCTTATTCCCGATGTCGCGCTAACCGCTGCGGTGACGCTTGCCATGTGGAGCTTTCTGCGAGCCCTCGACGAGGAAGAGCGTCATCCGCGCCTGTGGGCGGCGCTTCTCGCGGCAAGCATCGCTGCGGGACTTCTGCTGAAGAGCCTGATCGGAGCCTTGTTCCCAATCGCGGCCGGTCTGCTTTACCTGGCCATAACGCACCAGTTCGTCTCCCGACGTACTTGGCAGCGCCTGCGGCCGTTTAGCGGTGTCGTGATTATTCTCGCCATAGCCGGTCCGTGGCATGTGCTGGCAACCCTCCGGAACCCGCCTTACTTCGATTTCACGATGCGCAGTGTGCCCGGCCAGTATCACGGCTTCTTCTGGTTCTATTTCATCAACGAACAGCTCCTGCGTTTTCTGAACATGCGGTATCCGCGCGACTACAACACGGTCCCGCGACTCTACTTCTGGCTTTTTCACCTCCTCTGGCTTTTTCCCTGGAGCGTTTATCTACCGGCGGTTTTTAAACTGTCGTTCAAACCGCTCGATCGAGCGGGACGCGCCCGGCTGTTGGCATTGTGCTGGGTTGGCTTCGTGCTCGTGTTTTTCACGTTTTCGACGACGCAGGAATACTATTCAATGCCTTGTTACCCGGCCTTAGCGCTGCTGATCGGCTCCGCCCTCGCTACGACGAGTCATTGGATAGGCCGGGGAACGCGATTGCTGACGATCGTTAGCGGCTTGGCTGCAGCGGCGTGCATCGTTATTTTGTTTCTTGTTCGGCATGTTGCCACGCCCGGTGACATTGCGGGCGCCCTTTCAGAGCATCCGGACGTCTATACTCTTTCGCTCGGGCATATGGAGGACCTCACTCTGAGATCCTTCGCTTATCTTCGATTGCCTCTCGCGGTGGCGGCAATCGCTTTTCTGATTGGCTGCATCGGTACGATAGCTGCGTCAGGGCGGCGAGCGCTGATCGTCATCGCCGTGATGATGGTGATCTTTTTTCACGCTGCCCGGCTGGCCCTGGTCGTGTTCGATCCGTACCTGTCATCGCGACCTCTAGCGGAAGCCCTGTTGCGTTCGCCTGAAGGCGGGATGATCGTGGATCATCACTATTACGAATTTTCCTCGGTGTTTTTCTATACGAATCGTACGGCGCTGTTGCTCAACGGAAGATTCAACAATCTCGTTTACGGTTCGTATGCGCCTGGGGCGCCCGACGTCTTCCTGGACGATGAGGGGTTCCAGAAGCTGTGGTCGGAGCCGGGGCGGTACTACATCTTCGCCGAACTTCCCGGCGTCGAGCGACTGGAAAGGTTAGTCGATCGAAAAGACCTGAACGTGGTTGCCGTCAGTGGTGGCAAATTCCTGCTTACCAATCACCCGCTTGCCGGGTCGAAAGTCCTGTCCGCATCCGTCAATCCGTCAAGAAAGCGGTTGTCTTAATTCCCGAGACTTCGAAAGTCTTACGACAGCGAACGTTTTTGCAAGAAGCCCTATCGTCCATCAAAACCATATAGCTGGTCGCTTTTGCGAATTTGGCGCGATCACGTTCATCCGCGTTGCGCGGCAGACGGTCTATTTTGCGACGTAGCAGCCAGCGAAGGTCGTATGAATCTTGCGTATGGCAAAAAGGGCAGTTCAGCGTGGCAGCTTTACTGACCTGGGTCTCACGGTAAAAAGTGCGTTCATCCATTTTGCTCAGTGTCCCGCAAAACGGAAGTTCGCAACGGCGACTTCATCATTACCAGGGATGTAAAAACCGACCTTGCCTTTGGTGAAATCGCGACCTTCGCTCGAAATAGGCCCCAAGTCAGCCCACGCGCTGTTCTGGGTCTTCACGCGAGCGTTGATCACGTTCTGGCGAACCGTCAGGTCTACCTGAACCCATTCGTTGTTATCGAAATTGAAGGGAACGCGGCTCAGGTCGGTCGATTTTCCGTCACGCACCTCACGAACGCTTGCGTGCTTGCCGTCAGCCGTGAAGAGCACGTAATTATCGGGATCCTCGTAAGCGGCAAACCACTGAACTTTCGGATGTTTGAAGAGCCCACTCTTGCGAGCTTGCGCCGAAAACGTGTAGCGACCAGATGTCTTCGGGACATGATACGGGACAAATCCGCCTCCCTTTTGAACTCGCTGACCTTCTATTTCCATCGAGTTCGGCTGGCTATGGGAATCGGGTGCAGCCGCAGGCGGTTCAGGTGGAGGCTTGGTTTCCGGAACTATGACTTTGTCGAGAGTTACGTCCGGACCGGAGAGTGAGATGGTCTCGCCGATTCGAAATGTCCGGACGAATCGCTTGGGAAGCGCCTGATCGCGACGGAGTTCAATCGTGTGATCGCCCGGTTTCACATTTGGAATCGTCGCGTTTCCGTCGGCACCAATAGACGCGGCCACGTCTTTGTCGACGTACACGATCGTTCCGGGCAGGGCACCCTTGATTTGCAAGGTGGCAATCGCTGGCACCGGTTGGAGTTTGAATTCGATGGCCGATTCTTCCGACTTCTTGATGTCGATGGTTTCTGGCGGCGGGTCGATGAAGCCGTCTTTGTGAACGCGGACCGTATACGAGCCGACCTTCAGCGGAATGCGCAACTGCCCGCGATCCGTCTTTCGGCGCCAGAGTTTGTCATTGATGTAGACATCGACGCCGTCCTCACCGGTCATAATCACTGCCGTACCCGCGTTCGGGTCCGACTTCACGTAAACCGTGAGAGCGGGTGTGGGCGCGTAGGTTAACACGAATCGCTGACGATCCTTGTTCTGTGCCACTTGTATGTCGTGATCGGTCGTGCCGAGGTTGGTCAACTGGAGGCCATCGGTTCCGACGTCACCGGTGTTGTTGCCGTCGAGAAGAATCGTGGGGTGGTCCAGATTTGTGACGAGCCGAGCTTCGCCGTTTTGAGACGACACAAGTACAGCCATGGCGTTCGAAGCTGTGGGGAGCCCGACAACTCGAGGTGCAGCTTTTTCAGAGACCTCGAAGCTGAATTCTGCCGTTCCGTTACGGCCGGAAACTCTGATGGAGTGCCGCCCTGGCTGCAGGTTGTCGAGAGTAAGTTCGCCGTCCTTGAGATCCTGCGGTTCGCCCGCATCGAGCGATAGAGTTCCCGGAATGAGGTCCGTGTAGAGCCGGAGCGTCGGTGCCGTGGGCGCTGGCGACCGCGGCTGATTGGCGGCTTCCGGCTGCGCCGGTTTCGGAGATGCCGTCTGAGAAGGCGTCTGACTTTTCGCTGTCGCCGTCTCTGTCTGGGGAAGGTTTATCTTACGTGCGGTCTGAATCAGGTAAAAGAAAGCGGCACAGATGATGAGAGTGAAGAAAAGCGCCAGATAGGTGGCACGTTGCCATGTTTTGGTGTCGAGATGCTGGGCATTGCTGCCGATTTCGGCCGAATCACCGGGTTCGGTGATTACAGCTGGCTCTGGTTTTGGCGCTGCCGACCTCCGGCGTCCGTTCCCGGCCGATGTGTTGGATTGTTCTTCGCGAATCGTGCGGCCGCGCTCGATGACTTCTTCCTGGACCTCAGCTATGAAGAGCTGCAGATCGAAATCGGCGGAATGGGTGCGGCGAATGCTCTGGACGCGCTCGTAATAGTCCCGGAGTTCGTCAAGCGAGTGGCTCTGACGAGCTTCCCGCTGGATCTGTCTCAGGTCATCGAGAGGCGTATATGTATATTGAGAACGATCCACCGCGGATGAGGGCTCTCTCTAGTGGAATTATAGCGAGCGGCGGCTACTCACTATTTCCTATCTGCATAATTTAGCTCGTAAAAGCGCCGATATTCGCCGCTTTTCACCCGGTCGATCCACGAGCGATTGTGGCGATACCAGTCGATTGTCACACGCAGCCCCGTATCGAAATCCATGCGCGGCTCCCAGCCGGTCGTCCTGGTGAGCTTTTCATTGGTAAGGGCATAGCGGCGGTCATGACCGGGCCGGTCGGTCACGCGTGTGATGAGGGTTTCCGGCTTGCCGGTCGCTTGCAAAATGCGTCGAACCACTTCGAGGTTCGGAAGTGAGCAATTTCCTCCAACATTGTAGATTTCTCCGGGTTCACCCTTTTTGAGCACAGCGTGTACGGCGCGGCAGTGATCCTCGACAAATAACCAGTCGCGGACTTGCTGGCCGTCTCCGTAAACGGGAAGAGGCCGGTCTTCGAGCGCGTTCGAGATCATCAGCGGGATGAGCTTTTCGGGAAATTGGTACGGTCCGTAGTTATTGGAGGCGCGCGTGACTGAAACGTTCAGCTCGTAAGTGGTGAAGTAAGAAAGCGCAAGTAGGTCGGAACCCGCCTTCGATGCCGAATACGGGCTGCTGGTTTGCAACGGAAACTTTTCATCGGCCTCGTAGGGAACCGGAATGCTGCCGTATACCTCATCAGTTGACACGTGAACGAAGCGGACGATACCGCTGCGCCGCGCTGCCTCGAGGAGTGAGAAGGTGCCGTTAAAATTCGTGTGAATCGCTGCGGCGGGAGAATGGATGCTGCGGTCAACGTGCGATTCTGCGGCGAAATGCACGACGGCGTCTGGCGCCTCCCGTTCGAGCAGTTCGCCCATCCCGACTCCGTCGCAGATGTCGGCCTGCACAAAACTGTAGCCAGGATGCTCGGCCACGGGCTGCACATTTTCCAGGTTCCCTGCGTACGTTAGCTTGTCGACATTGACAACATTGTCCGCCCACTTCTCGTGAAGTGCCATTCTCACGAAACAGGATCCGATGAAACCCGCTCCTCCGGTGACAACCAACTTCATTTATGTTGAAGCTCCCAATCGTAAGCGATACCGGTGTCGTTGTACGGGATCCGGCCTTCATCGGAAGGATCGTAGGTCCGATTTGTCACGTAGACAAGTACGGATGGCTGTTCGCCTATGACCTTATACCCGTGTGCAACACCAGGCGGAATGAGTATTTGCCATGGCCGTAGTGCACCGACATAGATGGTGTTTTTCCGCGCGAACGTCCGCGAGCCTTGCCGGAGATCGACGAGGGCCACTTGCAGCAGCCCAGCAGCGGGAACCCAGAAATCGGTTTGAAGTTTGTGGTAATGAAACGCCTTGATGATTCCCGGATGATTGAGCGCGGCAGACACCTGTGTCGAAGTGCTTGGGAAATGGGAGATCAAGCCCTGCCCGGTTCGTGCGATTTCGAGGAAGTAGCCCCGGTCGTCCGGCCACAGCGGAAACGGCTTGATTTCGACGTCAGCGATCAGGTCGGGTGAAGTGGGTGAAAGGATCACTTTGCCGATACCCGGCTCGCAACCTGGGACTTCGATTTGTACGCCGGATTCGAGGCTCCCCAAGACTGCCACACTCATTCGGTATCGGCCCCACTTAAGACAGGCGCCAGGGTCGGATCCTTTCGGCGGCGGGTTTCGTGGACCAGGTTAGCGGCACGGAGCAGAGAATCGAAGGTGCCGGCGTCCGTCCACCACCCCTCCAGATAATTAAACGTCATGGTGCCTTCGCTGATGTAGGCGTTATTCACGTCGGTAATCTCCAACTCGCCGCGCGCGGAGGGTTTGAGGCTTTTGGTCTTATCAAAGACCGTCTCGTCGTACATGTATATGCCGGTGACAGCGTAATCGGAACGAGGTCGCGTCGGTTTCTCCTCGATGCCGATGATGCGATCGCCCTGTATCTCGGCGACTCCGAAGCGCTCTGCGTCGTGAACTTTTTTCAGGAGGATTTTCGCCCCACGGTCCTGGTGCTCGAAATCACGCACAGCCTGAGCGATGGAGCCCTCGATGATGTTGTCGCCGAGAATCACGCATATCTTGCTGCCTTCGGCGAAATGCTCTGCCAGGGCGAGGGCTTCCGCGATACCGCCTTCACCTTCCTGATAGGTGTAATTGATGTGCTTAAGGCCGAATTCCTTACCATTCGCCAGCAAACGTAGAAAGTCGCCCGAGTTCCGGCCGCCGGTAACGATGAGCAAATCGCGTATTCCCGCTTCGACCAGGGTCTCGATCGGGTAGTAAATCATCGGCTTGTCGAAAATCGGAAGCAAATGCTTGTTGGTGATTTTCGTAAGCGGGAAAAGCCGGCTTCCCGTGCCCCCGGCAAGGACAATACCTTTCATAAAACCTCGATGTTAACAGGTGGCCCCAGTAATGATAAGCTAGGCAACCATCTAAATCATGGACCGGAGTCGGGTTGTTTCACGGGCGGCGGTACCGATGTTGCTGCTTCTTACGGCTTCGCACTTGATAGGCCAGAACCTGGTTATCCTGCCCGTCCAAGTCTCAGATGCAGCGGACCGGCCGGTCCCGCACGTCATACTGAGCGCGAAGGGCGACTCGACTACCAGCGCTCCAACCGATAAGTCAGGGAAAACGCACATTGCTCTGCCGGCTACTTTCAGCCCCGGCAGCCAGGTCGCCCTCGTACTGGTTGAGTCGCCAAGCCCGCAATATCGTTTTCTTTCTCCCTGGGAGGGCCGCGCTGTGGTACCAGCTCACGATGCCGTCGAGATTGTCCTCGGCGTTCCGGGTGATCCCGGCGCTCTGAACAACCCGCAAGTTCGCCAGTCGCTCCGGAATGCAATCAACGCCAAAGCAGCTGCATCACCGGGCCCGAATGCGGAGGATAAAGCAGCTAACAATATCGCTGCCGAGATCGGATTGAACCCCACGCAAGTTATGAAGAAGCTGCAGGAGACAGCTCAGGCCGACTCTAAGGCAAGTTCTTCACATCACCAGAACCCGCACCAAGCTGAGGTGCAGAAAAGCGCTACGAATCCCACGACCTCAATGCAGTCGCACGGGCGAAAGCACCAATGAGTTCGGACAAATGGCCGAACTGCTGAAAGTCATCGGAAGCGTAAACAGCATATGGTCCATGGCCGCGTTTACAATCGCCGCTGTTTTGCTGCTTCTCAGCCAGGCCGTGCGGAAATCGGGCGGCAAGCCCCGAAAAACGGATGTTTCTACGCGCGTGATCTGGTCGGGAGCGGCGGTCATCTGTTGCTTAGGCTTGGCTCCGATCCTGGCCAATAGTTTTCTTGAGTCGCAGCGGCTGAAAACAGCGGGCATTTATCGCGTCCGGGTCACTGCCGTAGATGAAACCGGGGCTCCCATCAGCGGAGTTCGAATCCAGGTAACCGCCTCGAACGAAAGCGCTGAGACCAAAACGGGAGAGACGGAAGTTGCGATCCCCCGGGGCAGCGTTCCATTCAACGGCAAGGTCACTATCTTCGGCGCGAAACCTTCCGATTTCCTCCAGGGCAGCACCGAGATCCAACTGGCATCGGACCCGAATCCTTCGGTGATCCTTCATCTGAAACGGGATGTCGGCGCCAGCGTAGCGGGACTGGTGGAAGACGAGCTCGGAAGGGGCATTGCCGATGCAGTCGTAACCATCCCCGGCGCTGGACATACTCGAACATCTGGCGATGGCACGTTTTCAATTTCCGCGCATGCCGCGCCTGGGCAGCCTGTCACCCTGCATGTCGATAAGCCCGGATATCGGCCCGTAGATCAAAATCACTTCGCCGGCACCGTACCCGCGACTATTGTGCTCGCGCGCGATGTTGGGCAAACGCGCTAATACTACAGATTCAGCTTGGACCGGGGATCCGGCTCGGCCGAGCGAGGTTTGCCCCCGCGAGATCGCCTGGATAATTGCCGGAGCACGAGAAGCAGGGCGGCCGCCGCAATCGCAACGCCAGAGAAGAAGCGCGGTGGAGCGGAGCTGTTCAGACCGTAAATCAGGAAACCAATAACGAGGAGAGCGACCGCCGCGGTGCCCATGTTCATGGCAGACCGCGTCGCGGCGCGTCTTTGCAGATCGGCTTGGTGTTCGTACTTGTTCAACGCGATTTTGTTTTCAGCTTACATCAGACGAACGGTCTCCATGGACGCGTGCGGGTAGAATCCCGTCGCGGATTTGTAGTTAATTCACGTATTCGTAACCAGATTGTAATTGCGGTTCGGTTACTCTGGCTGTGGATGTCCCTCCGAAGACTATGAGAAAAATCGCTCTTATCGAAGACGATGCGGACCTGTACGCTCTCGTCAAATACAACCTGGAGAAAGAAGGCTTCGCGGTTGTCGGCGCACAAACCGGAAGAGGCGTCATTGAGATGTTTCGGCGCGAGCGGCCGGACCTCATCCTTCTAGACATCATGCTCCCTGATTCGGACGGACTGGAAATCTGTAAAGCCGTTCGCCAGTACCCGGAATTGGCGCATATCCCGGTCATTTTTCTCACCGCGCGGGCGTCCGAGACGGACCGAATCGTCGGATTGGAGCTGGGAGCGAACGATTACATCGTCAAACCATTCTTTGTCCGTGAACTGATCGCGCGCATCAAGATCCAGTTCCGTGGCCAGACGAGCGCGACGCGTGTCCTGAAAGCCGCGTCGCTCGAACTCGACCGCAGCCGATGCGAAGCACGTTTAGACGGGAATCTGCTGACTTTGACAGCGACCGAGTTCCGGCTGCTGGAGTTTTTGATGAGCCGCCCTGGGGTGGTGTTCAGCCGCGAGCAACTGCTGGATGCAGTATGGGGACACGATCGCGCGGTGACAGACCGGACGGTAGACGTGTACATCCTGCGTTTGCGCCAGAAAGTAGAAGCGGATCCGGCAAATCCGAACCTGATTCGATCGGTGCGAGGTTTCGGCTATAGCTTCAACAACGCGACCCCGGTGGAAGAGCAATCGGATCAGAGCGGTTCTCAGGCGGCTACTGCTTCGATCGGCGCAGACTGACAAGCTTTTACAGCCTAGCAAGTTAGAATAGGGAATTTTATGCGATCCCTATTTGCTTTTTTGGTCGGCGCAGCGCTGCCTTTTGCTCTCGTGGGGCAAAACAGCCCATCGGGAATGCGCGGATTTACAGATGCCGATACTGCAAACGAACAAAAATTAGAAGTTCAGGCGCAAGCGGTTCCAGACTCGACAAAGATCCGGCAGTACCTGGAATACATTGCGGCGGCACCACATCACGCGGGCTCTTCCCGTTCCCGTGAGGTTGCCCAGCATCTGCAGCAGATGCTGAGGGATTGGGGATTGGAGGCTCAAATCGAGCAGTTCGAGGCGCTCATGCCTTATCCAACCGTTCGGAAAGTGGAGGTCCTTGGGCCCAAGCGCTTCGTCGCGACGCTGAAAGAACCAGTGGTGCCGCAGGATCCGGATAGCCATGACCCGAACCAGTTACCGACGTACAACGCCTATGGAGCGACCGGGGATGTCACCGGGGAAGTCGTTTATGTGAACTTCGGGCTTCCGGCTGATTACGAGTGGCTAACCAAGCAGGGGATCGATGTCAAAGGAAAGATCGTCATCGCACGATACGGCCAAAGCTGGCGCGGGATCAAGCCCAAGGTAGCCGCCGAGCACGGCGCGATCGCCTGTCTGATTTACTCTGATCCGCACGAGGACGGTTATTTCGAAGGCGACACGTATCCGAAAGGACCGATGCGGCCCCCGGAGGGAGCACAGCGGGGAAGCGTGATGGACATGCCGCTGTACCCTGGCGATCCGCTATCGCCGGGATGGGCTTCGGAGAAAGGTTCGCGGCGACTCTCGCGGGCCGAAGCGAAATCGCTGATGACCATCCCGGTGCTGCCGATTTCCTATGCCGACGCGCAGCCAATCCTCGAACAACTGACGGGTCCGGTGGTCCCCCGGCCATGGCGAGGCGCGTTACCGTTGACATATCACGCGGGGCCGGGCGCTACTCGCGTACACATCAAGACCGATTACGACTGGACGACGAAGCCGTTGTTTGACGTGATAGCAACCATCCCGGGCGCTCAGTATCCGGACCAATGGGTGCTCGCCGGAAACCATCACGATGCCTGGGTGAACGGCGCGGACGACCCGGTTTCGGGAGCGGCAGCGCTTTTGGAAACTGCTCGAAGCCTGGCTGCACTGCAGACGTCGGGCTGGAAGCCGAAGCGCACCATCAAAATCGCGTTCTGGGATGGCGAAGAGTTCGGGTTACTGGGTTCGACCGAGTGGGCCGAGAAGCATCAGGACGAGTTGAAGCAGAAGGCAGTTGTTTATCTGAATTCGGACAGCACCGCGAAAGGCTGGATTCATGTCAGCGGATCGCACACGCTCGAGCAGTTTGCGACGGAAGTTGCGAGCTCGGTCTCGCAGCCTGGACAGGAAACCAATCTGGTGTATGCCAGCCTGCATCGTCCCTCTACCGATAACGTCGAAGAGGGCGATGAGAATCGCAGCAGTAAAACGTTCAAAATCGGTGCCCTAGGCGCTGGTTCAGACTACGTCGCGTTCCTCGATTATCTCGGCATTGCCAGTATGAACGAGGGATTGGGCGGATTGACGAAGAGCGGAATTTACCATTCGGTCTACGACTCGATCTACTGGTATGAGCATTTTTCGGATAGTGACTTCGTGGACGGTCGAGCTCTGGCGCAGTACACGGCGACTGCGTTGATGCGGCTGGGCGATGGCTCAGTCCTACCTTTCGAATTCGGACATTTCGCAGATACGGTTTCGGGTTACCTGGATGAGATCGGGAAACAAGCTGAGAAGAGCGGCACGAAGCTCGATTTTTCGGCGCTGCGGCAGCAGCTCGCGACCTTAAAGGAAATCGGCCGGAACTACGACAACGCGCTGAACACGGTCATGGCGAAATCAGAGCTCGACCCGAGCCGTCTCGAGAAGCTGAATCTCGGCCTGATGCGCACCGAGCGAGTGCTGACGAATCCGAACGGGCTGCCCAATCGCGAATGGTATAAGCATCAGATCTATGCTCCGGGTTTCTACACGGGGTACGGCGTGAAAACCCTGCCGGGGATTCGCGAGGCTGTCGACAGTAAAGACTGGGAACTGGCACGGAAAGAGGCGAGGGTGGTCGAGGAATGCCTGGCCCAGCTGAATCAGGTTGCCACCCAGGCATTAAACGACGTTTCGGGGCTATAAGTCACCGGATGGAAAATCCGCTCGCGCGTTCCACAGTGGCGGTCATTTCGTCGACGCTACGAACCAGGGCACCTCGCGGGCCGATATGCAGCGCTCCGGCTAGGTCCTGCAGGCGGTCGGGTGCGCCGGTCGCATAGACTTCGACGCGACCGTCGCCCAGATTGCGGGTCCATCCAGTGAGACCGAGTGACGTTGCTTTGTGCTGGACGAAAAACCGGAATCCAACTCCCTGGACGGTGCCACTGACGAACCAGCGTTTCGCTGCGCGGGTTTCCATAGGTCCATTCTGCGATGCTCAAAATAGAGCATGGCTTTTCCGCAGCACCGTCCGCGGCGCTTACGCGCCTCCGAACCTATCCGGCGGCTGGTTCGGGAAACACATCTGAACCCCGAGCACTTTATTCTTCCCTTGTTTGTTTGCCCTGGGGAGGGCGTGAGGAAAGAAATCAGTTCCATGCCGGGCAGCGCACAGTTGTCGATCGACAACTTGGTGGGAGAAGTAGAAGAGTGCAAGAAGCTTGGCATCGGCGGTGTAATTCTGTTTGGCATTCCGAAGGAAAAGGATGAATTCGCGTCCGGCGCGTATGCGGCGGACGGAATCACGCAGTGTGCCGTGCGCGCTCTGAAACGTGAAGTGCCGGGCATCCTCGTGATCACGGACGTCTGCAACTGCGAGTACACTAGCCACGGACATTGCGGCTGGGTGGAAAATGGCGACGTTCACAATGACCGGACGCTGGAGTGGCTGGCGAGAACCGCGGTTTCGCATGCAGATGCGGGCGCTGACATCGTCGCGCCGAGCGACATGATGGACGGTCGGGTGGATGCGATTCGCAGCGCCCTCGATCGAGCGGGGCATACGGCCATTCCGATCCTGTCCTACGCCGCCAAGTATGCCTCCGTATTCTACGGACCCTTTCGGGACGCTGCTGAATCGGCTCCGCAGTTTGGTGATCGCCGAACGTATCAGATGGATCCGGCGAACGCGCGAGAAGCACTTCTGGAAATCAGCCTCGATCTGGAGGAGGGCGCGGACATGATTATGGTCAAACCGGCCATGCCCTACCTGGACGTGATTCGGGAAGCGCGAAACCAGTTTGATGTTCCGGTCGGCGCGTATCAGGTGAGTGGAGAATTCAGTATGATCATGGCCGCCGCCCAGAACGGTTGGCTGGAGCTTGACCGCACAATTATCGAGTCGCTGACCAGCATTCGCAGAGCCGGAGCGGACTTCACGCTGACTTACTTTGCAAAACAGGCGGCGCGTCTGCTCGCCTGAAATCAGCTGCGAATTCTAATCTTCCGGCAATCTGCCGGAAAGATAATAGCGCTGCGGTTCCCCGGCGCGTCGAGCATTGCCTGCGGCACCTCTGACAACGTGTACGGCGACAGCTTGCCCTGGCTTGAGACTAGCCTGCAGGCGCATAACGTCGTCGGGAGAGGCGACGATCTGACGGTTGATCGAGAGAATGGCATCGCCTTCGAGAACGCCGATGTCATCGGCGAACGATCCTGGATCCACCGAAACCACCTTCACACCATCTTTGCTGTCGATGGCGAGGTCCCGACGCTCCTTCTGAGTCAGCCGCATGATAGTCATGCCGAAGCGAGCGGGCGCTAGCGCTTTCGCAGTGGGCGCGGGCGCATCTGAACGAGCATCCGCGATTTGTGGTTCATCCTTCCAGACGACAGATCGTTCTTCAACATTGACGCGGAAATCCATCCGTTTGCCGTCACGGTCTACGGTGAAGAACGCAGAGGACCCGATGGGCATATCGGCAACTTTGTTGACGAGTTCCTCGCCGTCCCTGACCGCGGCGTTATTCATCGCGACGATCACGTCGTCAGCCTTGATTCCTGCCTTCCCAGCAGGTCCTGTCGGCGAGACGTTTTCGATGAGCACACCATGGTCCAGACCGAAAGCACGGAGCGTATCGGATTGGCTGCCCGTTCTGGTCCATTTGATTCCGATGGAACCGCGGACAACGCGTCCCTCGCGAATGATGTCGTTGTAGACCTTGATCGCGGTCTTGGAAGGCAAAGCAAACCCTATTCCTTCGTATGACCCGCTCCGGGTCGCGATCATCGTGTTCACACCGATAACTTCGCCACGGACATTGAGAAGCGGTCCACCGCTGTTGCCGGGGTTGATGGCGGCATCTGTTTGAAGGAAGCTTTGAAATGTGCCGGCGCCGGGAAGATCGCGGGGTGTACGTTCGGCGCTTACGATTCCCGCCGTAACGGTCGCCTGCAGGCCGAACGGAGAACCGATGGCAATGACCCAATCTCCAACCTGCACACTATCGGAATTCCCCATTTGCACGGGATGGAGCGGCTGCCGGGCATCGATCTTCAGCACGGCGAGGTCTGTTTCAGTATCGACACCGACGACGCGTGCCCGGTACTCGAGTGTTTCGCCTTCCCCACTCAGCTTGACCTTGATGCGGTCGGCTTTCTCAATGACGTGGTTGTTTGTAAGGATGTAGCCGTTTTTATCGACGATGAAGCCAGTTCCGGAACCTTCGGTTCGCAGCGAACGGGAATCATTGCCGCCGAAAAACCGTTTGAAGATATCGGACGGATCTGCTCCGCGCGGACTCTCCGCCGAGGCATTGGGGTCGTCCTCGTCGGGGTCACTGTTCCGGTTCGGGTGGACGTGCTTGCCCGGTTTGGGGAGATAGTCGGACTGGATGTAAACCACCGACGGCTCGACCCGCTTAGTCAATTTCGTGAAGTCGTTTGCTATCGGGACCGCTTCGGGCAGGACGAGAGGTGTCGCATCCGGCGCAACGGGGGCGGTCGGATGGTCGGCACGAACGCCGGTATTAGTTACGGTCCCGATGATGATTCCGACCGCAAGCGTAAGGAGCAGCAGGGTAAAACTGAGAAGCTTCTGCTCCTTCATTTTCTGAAAAACCGGCATGAGAAGGGCCCTTGGGTTTAGCTACCAGTATAGAGAGTTCGCGCACTAATCGGATGTCACGCGGTACGGGCAGGTTTCAGTTCCACGGTGAGAATACCGCCCAGTATCAGGACGCATCCGGCTAAACGAGCGACGGTGAGGTTTTCACCTCCGGCAACGACCGCCGTTGCCATGGCAAAAACGGGCTCCAGTGCAAACAGGAGGGCCGTGCGCGTGGCCGTAGTGTACTTCTGCCCCCAGGTTTGCAAGGCAAACGCGAGCGCGGTGGCTAGAACCGAAGTGACAACCACTCCGACGATGGTGCCGGCGTGCCATCGCGCGGAGGGAGGTTCCATCAGTAATGACGTCCACGACAGCAAAGCCGTGCAGGCGATTTGCCCCAAAGCAACGGGCTCAAACGCTTCCCGCTGCGAATAGTACCCGAGCACAAGTAAATGAAAGGCGTAAGCGACCGCACAACCCGCAGTCAGCACGTCGCCGCGATTTACCGTCAGCCGGCCGCCGGTTATGCCTGGAACCGTGAGCAGAAGCAGACCAGCTGTGGCAATCGAGAGGCCTAGCAATTCGACAGGCTGCGGCAGCCGACGGTAGACGGCCGCGCTGAGAATGGGGACGAGAACAATATAGAAGCCGGTGATGAACCCGGAGTTTCCTGCGCTTGTGTATTTGAGGCCGAACGTCTGCAGGACATAACCGGACCAGAGCAGGAGTCCTGTAACTGAGCCTCCGATGAGACCACGCGCTACG
>JAFAUR010000547.1 GCA_019243205.1 Acidobacteriaceae bacterium
CAGCTTCTCCAGGACAGCTCGGGCCGGATGTATGTGCAGTGGTTCTTCTTCGACCGGTCACTCTGACGTGAAAGCGTCGCCGACAAGACAGCGCATTACCTTCTCACAGCCTTCCCGACCCATCTGACTGCGCTAAACACACTGGCGTTCATCCGGATTTCGAGATAGCAAAGCTAGCCTAGGACGCGACCCATCCGTTCTCGACTGCGTATCTCACAAGCTCTGCAGAGTTCCGCAGGTTCAGTTCATCCATCAGGTGCTTCTTGTGGAACTCGACGGTCTTGACGGAGATGAACAGCAGGGCGGCGATTTCTTTTGCGGATTTCCCTTCGGCGACGAGTTGCAGTACTTCGCGTTGGCGCGGGCTGAGCGCACTGAAGAGCTTCGAAGGACTTTCATTCGGCTCGAGCGTCCGCCCAAGAAATCGTTCCGAGATCATAGGAGATAAGTAGTACCGTCCCTGCTGCACTTCGCGAATGGCTGCGCTCAGATCGGAAACCGCCGCATGTTTCATGACGTAGCCGGAAGCGCCCGCCTCAAACGCTTCCCGTACGTAGTCACGGTTGAAATGCATGGTGACGAAGATAATTTTCGCCGCCGGATTCCTTTTCCGGATCTGCCGCGCTGCCTCGATGCCGTTCAACAATGGCATCGCGATATCAAGGAAGACCAGTTCCGGACCGGTTTCACAGGCGAGAGAAACGACATCGCGCCCATTGGTTACGGTTCCCACAATGTCGCAGTGCATACTGATGAGCCGCTTCATGCCCTCCATGAAAAGGCAGTGGTCGTCCGCTATAACGGCTCGAATGCGCGCGGGCGCATCCATTAGTCCCTCACCGTTGGTTGACACTGAAAGTCACTCCTTTCGTAAGCATAGGCCTTAATCATTGTTTCGTTAAGGTAGTTTGCTGGGCGAAACCCTAGGACTGCGCATTATAAACCGTAGTAGTCCCGGTACAGGGAAGTCCCTGGGAAAAAGCCTTAGCCGTTAGTCGTGGAAGTAACTGTGCTTCTGGGCCTATAGCCGAGGATTCGCGGCTTCCCATTCCTGCTATCCTGTTCGCGTTGCAGTCTGCGACCGCCTGACTCCGCATCATGCCCTCCCTTCCGTCTTCCCATCCGCGCGTCTGTGTTGCCCTGGGCTTTGCTTCGGTTGACGAGCTTATGGCCGCGGCGGAACACGAGTTCAAGGATGGAAACAAGTTTCTGGAGTTTCGACTCGATTATCTCGGCCGTCCTGCAACCGGTATCGAAGCCATCCGCCGTCTGGTAAAGAAGTATTCCGATCTGCAGATTCTAGCCACTTGCCGAGCTCGAAGTAATGGCGGACATTTCAAAGGATCGCTCGACGCCCAGATCGCGGTGCTCACCGACGCAGCAGGAGCCGGCGCGTTCTTGATCGACCTCGAAATTGAATCGGCCGGGCGTGCAAAGGATAAGGTAGCGATGCTACGGTCGAAGCGACCGTTAATCGTTTCCTATCACAACTTCACGAACACGCCTGCACTCGAGCCGATCCTGCGCCGGCTGCAGCGTGTTCCAGCTGACGCTTACAAGATTGTCACGACTGCCCGCAAGCCAAACGATCAGCTTCGGTTGTCGCGTTTTCTTTCGGAGCATTCGGGCAAGACGCCACTGGTTGCTTTCTGTATGTCAGAAGCGGGCCTAGCCTCCCGGATTCTTTCTCCGTCTCTAGGTTGTATCTACACCTACGCATCACCCGCCGCGAATGAAGGTACTGCGCCGGGGCAGATTTCCGCGCGGCAGATGCGTTCGCTCTATCGCTGCGACAAACTGACCCGGCATTCCCGTTTATACGGAATCATCGCCGACCCTGTCAGCCACACGAAGTCTCCGGTCATCCACAATCGCGCGTTCCAGGCGCGCCGTCTTGATGCTGTTTACCTGCCGTTTCTGGTGCCCTCGAACTACCTCGGCGAATGGATGAAGGTTGCTTCCGGTATGGGTATGTGCGGTTTCAGCGTCACGATTCCACACAAACAGAGAATCCTTCGCTATCTGGATGTCGTGGAGCCTCTGGCGAAGCGCATCGGGGCGGTCAATACAGTGTGGCGCAGGGGAGGCAAGTGGCGCGGTACAAACACGGACGCGGAAGGCGTCATGGAACCGCTCAGCCGCCACCTTCGCCTGCCGCATGCGTCCGTGCTGGTCGCCGGTTACGGCGGAGGAGCAAGAGCGGCCGCGATCGCTTTGTCGGACGCGGGCGCACGCATCACAGTTACCGGACGAGACCTGCGTAGCGCCGCCGCACTCGCACGTGCCGCGAAGGGCGAAAGCGTGTCTTTGGCAGAAGCCGAACGACAACACTTCGACGCCCTCATTCACGCGACCCCGGTGGGAATGTTCCCACACGCCGATCGCACGCTGTTCTCGAACCGGATTCCGGCGCGTGTCGTCCTCGATATGGTGTACAACCCTCGCGAGACAGTGTTGCTCGCGCACGCCCGGCAGCAGGGCTGCACGCCGATCTACGGATCCGAGATGCTGCTGGCCCAGGCGGCGCGACAATTCGAAATCTGGACGGGTGAATCGGCGCCGCGCTCGGTCATGCAAACGGCCCTCGAGACTCTCGCCGACTAAGCCGCCAATCCGGAGCGTTTATAATGCAACTCCGGAGGATTTGATGGCTCGTCCTTTCTACCTCGGGCTTAACATGCCCGGCACGGTGTCCGCCGGCGCCTACACCGCGGGCGTGATCGACTTCCTGATCGAAGCGATGGACGCCTGGTACGCCGAACGTGGTCGCCAGACTCAGCAGTTCGGTTCAGACTACGACAAATGGACTATTCCTGCTCACGAATTGGAATTGTCCGTGATGGCGGGAGCCTCGGGCGGAGGCATCACCGCGGCGCTTACGGCGGCTGCTTTGAACGGTGAGTTCGGGCATGTGCGCAAGCAGAAAGCTTCCGAAAATTCCTCAACGAATTCGCTGTTTCAGAGCTGGGTGCTCAATATCGATCTCGGGAAGCTGCTGGGTCACGCCGACCTTGACGCCTCGGGATCCAAAGTCAGTTCACTGCTTGATTCCACACCCATCCGCGACATTGCGGCGAAGGCTTTCACGGTGCAGTCGCCCCTCGCGTCCAAACGTCCTTGGGTCAAAGACGGACTTCGAGTCATACTGACTTTGACCAATTTGCGCGGTGTGCCGTATGCGCTCGAGCCGCAAACGGATAGCGATTCAGCCCGCGTCCTTTACCATGCCGACCGGCAGGATTTCATTGTTCCCTGGAGCGGAAGTACAATCGCGCCGAACACGCTGCTGCCCAATGGCGGAGGCGCGTGGCCGCAACTCGCGCAGGCGGCGATGGCAACCAGCGCCTTTCCGGTGGTTCTCGCACCGCAGAAGCTGAGCCGGTCTGCGGCCGAGTACGACACCCGTACCTGGAGCATTGTCCAGGCAGATCCGAAGTGTGCGGGCGACGGAACCTGCATCTGTGAAACAAACGAGCCCATGCCGCCCACGTGGGACGAGGCCTCAAACGCCCAGTTCGAGACTCTGAATGTGGACGGAGGCGCAACCAACAACAGCCCGCTCGATTGCGCGCGGATGGCGCTCGCGAGCCTCGATCCCCCAGTCGCAAACGGACACAACCCGCGCGAACCGAAATCCGCAGATCGCGCCGTCATCAACATCGCGCCTCTCGCCGCGGAAATACCGGCCAAGCTTCCCGCCCCGATTGATGACAGCCTCCTGTCGTTGCCGGGTGCAGTTATCAATGCGCTGCTTGCGCAAAGCCGGATTCAGGGTGAAAACCTGAAGCTTAGTTCCGACCCGAAGGTAGCCAGCCGATGGGTGATCTCGCCAACAACGGAAGTGCAAGGCGCTGAACCGCTTGCGGGAGCGCTGATGTCCGGGTTTGGCGCGTTCGTTTCGGAGATCTTCCGTGAACACGACTACCAACTCGGGCGCCGGAACTGCCAGCGCTTTTTGACCGCTTATTTCGGAGTTCCGTGGAACAACGTGGTCCTGCAACAGCAGCCGGTGTCAAAAGCGAGCCAAGACCGCGTTGACACGATGTACGGCTTTAGCTCGGAGGCTGACCCCCAGCTCCGGCTTTGCCCTTTGATACCGGTCATGCCGGCTTTGAGGCCGGAAATTGCGGTTGCGCGCGCTGCGCTGCACCGCGACCAGCTTTCGCCGCTCGCTGATTTAGCGATGG
>JAFAUR010000619.1 GCA_019243205.1 Acidobacteriaceae bacterium
CGATTCCGATCTCCATTCGCTTGGCGTCCCGCGTTTTGGAGGGAGTGTCGACCGGAGCATGACACACCTGTGCGGCCGAAAGCGCCCAGGCCCCGCAAAACACAACCACCACCGAAAATGGTTTCAACCCCGAGTTGGCCTTAACGCCCCGTGAAGCATTCTGCCCCGCCGGATTGTTACTTCGTAGCTTCTTTTTGAAGCTCCTGCAACGCACGCTTGCGCTCCTCGATGAATGGATAATCTGGCTGTCCTTTGAGAAGTTTTCCTAATGCCGTCAGCTCTGCCATGTGCAAGGCGTTGTCGGGGGGAACTGAAACGTCCGGAGCTACTCCAGTCCCCTCCCAATCGGTTCCTGTAACTGCGTTCACGTATCGCGAGGTCGGGATTGTCAACATAAAGTGCTCGCCAACCCGGTACTCAAACGCGGGATGAGCCGCTCCCGCTGTGCGTTCTCCAATCACCGCGGCTCGGCGGACGCTCTGAAGGTCGTAGGCAAAGCCCTCCGCGGCAGAAATTGTCTCTCGGCTGACCAGGACATAAACGTCACCCGAATATCTTGCTCCAGGGCTGTGTGGCGAGACGATGTTCTCATTCTTCGAGTCGTCTGGTCTGGACAGAAAGTCACCAAGATGCACCCGTTCATCGAACAGATACCCCAAAATAATCAGACCGACTGCGGGATCGCCCCCGCGATTTTGCCTCAGGTCGATGATGAGTGCACTAGTGTGCTGCAGGAAAGCCATAGCAGCATCAGCCGTATCACGCCCGCCGTCCTTGAGTGGGAAGAAGCCGTCAAACCTGAGATAGCCTATATTTCCGGGGAAAACGTCGGCACTCTTGAACCAGTAGTTGACTAAGCCGCCTTTGTACCGAATTCGTGCCGCGCGTTCTGGATTGATTTTTTCCTCTTGATTGGCATTTTCAATCGGTATCGCGTCATGACTGTAGACAACCTCAAGATGCTGATCCTTGCTGACACTGCGCAAATCTGATTGCAACCTTTCGGCCAACTGCTGGGCGCTCATGATATCTGCGTAACCCCCGTTTGCGGCGTGGCTCCGAATAGCGGTTTCCATTTGGGCTGCGATCTCAGGAAAGATATATTCGCGCCTAAGCTGCTTGAGCACCTCGGAAATCACTCGAGATTTCGTTTCTGTGCTGACTTTCATATCCGGCTGTTCTTGCGCATGTCCAAACGGGACCAATGCGAGTAGAAGGCAACGGGCGACGAGCCGCGCTCGGCGCCAGACAAAACGCGGAACTTGAAGCGAATTAGCGCCGTTTCTCATCTACATCGGGCGATGGAAGTATTATGATCTCAGATTAACCCGAAATTCCAGCAGGAACGTCGGGGCCACCCCTATTTCAGCGAATTGTACGGTTTAGAGCCGGTCGACCAGAATGGGAACAGAGAAAAATCTCGAAGTTGACGAGATTGACCGCCGAATTCTCGGTATTCTTTCGTCCAACGGGCGGCTCAGCTTCCGCGACTTGGGCGCTCAGATCCATTTAAGCCCGAATGCAACTGCCGAGCGCGTTCGCAGGCTGCAATCCGCGAATATCATCCGAGGATTTCACGCAGACATCGACCACACGAAACTCGGCTTATCACTGGAGGTCTACATTGACGGGCGGCTTCGGCCCGGCACGAGCGCACAGCGCTTCGAAGGACTTGTGATGAAAATGCCGGGCGTTGTCAGCGCGGCTATTCTTACTGGAGCATTGGATTTTCGGCTGCGAGTGGCGTGCAAGGGGCAATCCGAACTCGTCCAGGTCATCGAGACCCTACGATCCCGAGCGGGCGTCCAGGAAACGAACACTACTGTGATTTTGCGTGAATTTTCGAAAAGTCCCGATGCGTGAGATTGAATGCTATCAAGGAGCAAAGCGCCACGAACGGGAAGGCGTGGTCATCTGCGGCGCACTCTACTCGGGGTCTCACTTTCGGAAGCGAGAGAGCCGAATGCTCACTTCTACGGCTTGGAGGCGTGGTTTATCGCCGAAGTCCCGATTTCATGCCCGCAAACCCAGTGCGACTCGTTGAGTTGGTGTTTCGAAGAATGGCATGAGATCGTTGTCGGTGGCATCAACACTCAAACGAAGCCGCAAACCTGTCAACTAACCCGCCAGGTAGTGGAATCCTCGTGCACGGCGACGCCGCTACTCTATCTAGCTCTCACCAGAGGTCACCGACCACGCGCCAACGTCCGCCGCCGAGCGGCTTTGTTCTGGTCGGCCAATCGTAAAGTAGCGCTATCAGGACCGGGGCGTCGGCATCGCAGTATGGCGCTCGGGTGCTGCTTTGGCATTCGATTCGCGGTTTTCCCAACCGCCAAATCGATCTTACTCAAGTTCAATCCACGGATTTCCCGTGATTGAGGAGTAACCAATAGAGCTGAACGAATAAGTTTCAATATTGGAACTCAGGTCACAAGCCAGCGTTCGCCTGCGGACACGTGCGTGTCATGTCCGATCACCACGTCCAGCGCTGATTCGGCTTTTCTGTGCAATCTATGGCCTTGCACGTGCATTTAAACTCGCATTATGGCGCTTAGAATCTCTTTTTGCGTTCCTGTGCTTCTTTGTGTGTTGTATGCGCAAGGAGAGGAGCCGGTACTGTCAAAGGATACGCTCTCCGTGCACAAAGTGCAGCGGGGCGACATGCCCGTTCGTGAACGAGCGACAGGTATTATTGCTTCGCTTTCGCCGCCGAGAGCAATTCTCACTCTCTTAGACCAAACCAGATCATGCAGGATCGGGCAACGAGCATCGGCCCAAGTAAACCCGCCGACAGTGCTCTCAGGGAAAATCGTGAGAATCGATACGGGATGTGAGGTCGAGTTTTCAGAGCCACTTCCTAATGGCACAACGGTCGGCGACAAGCTTGGCGCTCTTCTGGAGACTGGCGTGGCACGGGACGTCATCTTCTTCGATCGGCCAGCTAACTCGGCCGCAAACAGTGATGCAGTCGTATTCGTAATTGAGCCCGGCGATCAGTACGCGCGCCGAGTAGCGGTGCATTATGGGCGCCTCTCCGGCTCGATGATTGAAGTCACATCCGGGCTCTCTCCTGGTGACCGCGTGATCGTCACAGACACATCGAAGTGGAAAGCGAGTCCGCGCGTTCGTTTGGAATAGGAACACATAATTTGTCAATGAAATCGCTCTTTTTGCCTTAGCGCGCCGCTAACTCGGCAGATCAGCTTCAACATTGTTTCCGTACCGTCGGCGATCCGGAAACTGACCCAGGGAACTGGTTGATTTTCTGGTTTCAGGGATTCACTATCACGTGGGGCGGGCTGGTGGGTCATTATACGAACCCGCAAGATCTGATTGACGGCGGTTTCACCGGAACACCGGACCTTGCGTTTTACACGCCGGAAAGCAAGTGGGAGATCGAGAACCACGGGGTTGATCCCGATGTGGATGTAGACTTCGATCCTGCGCAATGGCGGCAGGGACACGATGCGCAGCTAGATAAGGCCATCGAGGTGGTGATGGATCTGCTGAAGAAGAATCCGCCTCCGGTACACAAGCGGCCGGCATATCCGAATTATCAGGTAGCGGCGAGGTCTGCGGCGAAGTAGGGAGGTGGCGTGCTGTTTTCGATGGGCACGGAGCAGCACGAAAAACGTAAGGCTCTCATATCCTCCCCAATTCGTAGTTTATTTCCGGGTAGCCCGTGATCCTGCAGCTGTTCCCCAACACCGACCGTACGTTCCGGAAATCTATCGTTCCAGGGGCTTTGCGGCAAAACCACCGGTTAGACGGTCTTCGGCGGGCAAAATCTTCTACTTTGGATTTGACCAGTACCCAGCCCTTGCATGGACGCGAAAATCTCCGGAGCGTCGAATTCGCACTGATATCTCGTGATATCCAGCGGTCGCTGACTCTGGTGGCGTAAATGCCAGAATGTAACGATTGTGAATCTCGGTGCCGATCACCGTCAGCTGCCGCTCCAGGCCATGGAGGGTCGTGAATTTTTCGTGACTACCCCCGGTGGATTCTGAAAAAGCTTGAGCAACATTCGTCTTGGCGAGTCTTGCTACGAGCATCGGTATCACCAGCAGATTGACCCCTCCATGGTTATCGGGATCGTACAATCCAGGTTCACTTGGCGGCTCTGGCCTATCTGACGCTTTCTGCGTGAATGCGGTCGTGAAAGCCGAGTACGAGATGGTGTAGATCACAACATCATTTCGCTGGGCTTTAATGACAGCTTCGGAGAAGCTGCTCTTGCTGCCGAGATCGCGCGACTCGCTGATATGTACGATTACTCGACGGGCTGGGTCTTTCCTTCCCGCAAGCAGATCGCACGCAAGGTTTACGCCATCAATAAGACGGCTGGATGAGCCCGTTGCCGTCAGTTTGGCGAAAGCATCTCCAAGGATGTTCGGATCGGCGGTGAAGCCTTGTGCAATCTTCACCTCGTCCCCGGCAGTAACCACAGCTGCGAGACTAGGTACTCCGATATCCATATCGTTCGTGATGTAGCTACTCACGACTGAGGCAGTCTTCTTTATCTTCGCCAGGGCTGGCTCAATCCCTTCGCCGACCTGCAAGACAAGGACTGCGTAAATTGGTAGAGGCGTAGAGTCGCGCAAAATCATGCGGACCTGCTGCGGCCGTTCATCACTCAAGATTTCGAAATCTTCTGCCCGCAGATTCTCGACAGGCTTGTTCAGCTTGGTCATCACAGAAACTGGAACCACCACTTCGTGCGCTTTGGTCTTGAATGTGGGCTCCTGAGCGTACGCTGTGGCAGCGAGAAGGACTAGTGTCCACTTCACTGTCAATCATGACGACGGCATAGAGGTCTACGTTCCAAAATGATTGACGAGCTTCCAGATCACGTGAATCTCATTTCGCGCTGGTTCCCGTACGGTCGGCCACTCGTCCATTGCGGACAGCCAAACGCGGGAGACTCCTCCAATTGACGAGTGGCCCGTTATTCGGGAGTTTCTGCCATCCATTCACGCAAGCTGACTTAAGGGTAGCGATCGTGGTCAGTGAGTGCATTGGCGATCTATCACGCGCAGGTGTCAGGGTTCAGAGTCACGGAACAGAAATCGGGGCTCGCGAGAATACCAATTGACATTCCCTAGAAATCCACTACCATATGGTTGTGGATCGTTTGGGTACAACCTTTGCGGCTTTGTCTGATCCAACCCGGCGGGGGATGATCGAGCGGCTCTCCCGTGGGCCTGCCTCTGTGCACGGCTTGACGGAACCGTTTGCACTCTCGCAGCAGATGATTTCAAAACATATTGCCTATCTGGTGCGGGCGCGGATTGTGATCAAGACGAAGCGTGGACGAGAGAGTATCTGCACG
>JAFAUR010000859.1 GCA_019243205.1 Acidobacteriaceae bacterium
GAAGAAACGGTTCCGAAGTTAGCCGCGCTGATGTTGGTATTCGGGTTCGCGAAGTTCGTATGGTTGAAGATGTTGAAGGCGTCCGCACGCAGCTCTGCGTCAATCTTTTCGCCGAAGAAGAACAGGTGTTTGGCGAGCGAGAGATCCGTATTTACAAATCCGGGGCCGCGAAGGGCGTTGCGCGGGAAGCCGCCTTCGGTAAACTGGCCGACGAGCGCGCTCGGATCGACCTTAGAGGCGCCATCGAGCGCGAGCTCTCTCGCGATCGAGAAGTTATTGGGGCTGAAGTAATAGTTTGCTGCAACGCCGTTGATCGTCTGATAGGTGTGCGGGTTGAGGAGGTTGACCGAATTGCCCACCAGGTCGGCGCGAACGCTGCCGGCCTGACCATCGCCAGCGGGCCCGGGATCATTGCGCGAAGTGGATAGGCCCGCAAAAACGTCGAGGGGGAAGCCAGTGTGCCAGGTCACGATGGGATAGAGGCTCCAGCCTTTGGTAAGGAATTTCGGCCCGCTTTGCCATAACTGATCAAACGGCAAATCCCAGCCGCCGGAAAATGTGAAAGCGTGACGCAAGTCGTAGTCCCCGGATGCTCGGAAATAGTCATGATCAAAGTACGGCACCAGCGAGCTGCGCGTTTGCCGGAATCCTGAACCGTTGTCAATTTCATGACTCCAGGTATAGGCAAGAGTAAAGAATGTGTTACCGAAAAATCGATTACTACTGACGCGCTTGGTAAGACTCGTCTGGAACGCATTGTAGTTTGCTTTACCGACGTTTTGAAATTCATCCAGATAGCTGAATGTTGAATTAGTTGGGTCGCCGGGGTTATAGATGCGATTGCTCGCGCCCGGAATAAAAGGGTTTGCGTCGACTAATTCGGTAAGTTTGTGCGAATCCTGCCCAACGTAGCCGAGGTCGAAGACCATACCGGTCGCGAGCTGCTGCTGGATCGAGAAATTGTATTGGTAGACGTACGGCGTGCGTAAATGCGGGTCGACAAAGTACACGCCGCCACCGCCGATGGGTAAATAGCCGGCATTAGCGAAATTCAGGTTTTTCGTAGGTGCTTTGGAGGGGAATGGATTCACGCTTCCTGAGGTGCCGAACGGATCCGATAGGTACCCGGGCGAGCTGGTGGCGGCAGGATCGATAGCGCCGAAATTGAAATCAGTGAATGCAAAGAACGGAACCTGTCCGTTGAACTGCAGATTGTCTTCGCCTTTTAAGATGTCGTAAAACACGCCGAAGCCGCCGCGGATGCTGGTCTTTCCATTTCCAAAGACATCCCACGCAAATCCAAACCGCGGCGCCCAGTCGTTCTTATCTGGAAAATTGGAGCCCATCGGAGCGCCAGGATCGCCCGGAATGACTAAGCCGGTCGGAGCTCCGGGAAAGCGCGTCGATTGCAGACCCGGAATGAAAGAAAACGTTCGGCCGTGCGTGTCGTACTTGGGCTGCGCGTATTCATATCGAAGGCCAAAGTTGAGCGTGAGGCGCTTCGTGACGCGCCACTGGTCCTGCGCGTAACCAGCGTACGCCCTGGAGCGAATGTTTGAGGGCGCATTGGGAAATTCGAAAAACTCGTCCGGCAAGCCCATTAAAAAGTCAGCTAAATCCGTTCCTGAGCCGACGCCGGTACTGGGTCCGTAGAAATTGAAAATGCCGTTTACGTAGTACGCATAAGTCGTGTTGTTCTGATAAGGAGAGAAATAAAATCCGAACTTGAAATCGTGTCTGCCTTTGGTCCACGCGACATTATCGTAAAGCGCATAAGTGTTATTCACCAGATCGGTGGGACCATTGGGGCTGAACCCTACGATGGTGTTGCTACCCGCAAAGTTGAGTAATGTCGGACCCGTCGAGATATCGGGAGTAATTCCGATTCCTAGCTGCCTGGGCCCGGGCAGCGAGGTCGCCGGGACATATTGATCGTTGTTAAACCGCTGGGCGGTCACTCGAAATTCGTTTACCAGCGAGGGCGCGAACGTGTGTGTGTACGTCAGGGTTGCGAAGTAACTGTTGACGTTCAGGAGGTCGGGATAGCCTGGAACGTTGGATCCCGGGGAGGCGCCATTATACGTAAAGGGAAGCAGTTCCGGCTCCGAATGGGCGGTAAATGTGCCTGACAGAATGTCGCGATCCGTGACGTTGTAATCGAAACGGCCGAGGTATTCGTCGATATTGTCTTGCGCCGTTCCTTGCGTGAAGAGCACTCCGGTGGGCGATACGGGCAACAGGTTATTTTTGATGTAATTCTGCGCGACGGGATCGATCCTGTTGCCGGCTATAATACCTTGCGCGGCTAGCACTGGATTGGGCTGGTAATAAGGATGCGCAACGCCGGCCGCACCGGATGGGGTTGAGCATGCACTTCCGTCGGAATTGGTGCCGAGCAGGAAACAAACCACGGCCGGATCAGGGCCTCCGTTCACTGCATGGGAAAAATCGCCTGTCAGTTCCGCCGGCGTGTAAGCAGGCACGGCGCCATATTGAGCGATCGAGGTCTGCCTCTGACCTTGATAGGCAAAGAAGAAAAACAGCTTATTGCGGCCATCAACGACTTTCGGAATATAGATAGGTCCGCCGATAGTGCCGCCGAACTGGTTGCGCTTCAAAACGTTCCGCGGGGCGCCGCGCTCGTTGTTAAAGAAGTCATTCGCGTTCAGGTCGGTGTTGCGCAAGTAATCGTAGGCCGTTCCATGCAGAGAATTTGTGCCACTTTTCGTAACAACGCTCACAACGCCACCGGCGTTCCGGCCATACTCGGCGCTGTAGTTGCTTTCGAGGACGCGAAACTCTTCGATAGCGTCGGGATTCGGATTCGCGACGTAGGAGTTGTTCAGGAGGTTGTTGTTATTGCCGCCATCCAAAAGAAAAGTTACCGAGTCATTTCGGCCGCCTCCGATGCTGTAGCCGCCGGCGGCGCTCGTGTTATCCGGGTTGGTGGGCGTCACACCGGGCTGTGTGGCCATCAGGTTTAATGCGTTGCGGCCGTTCAGAGGCAGCTCGAAGATAGCTCTACCCGTGACCGTGCCGCCGACGGTGGAGTTTTGTGTTTCTACGGCGCTTCCCTGAGAGCTCACTTCTATGGTGCTGCTGACGGAGCCAACCTGGAGTTGCAGATCGACGCGCAGGGTTTGATTGATCTCTAAAGCGTTGTGGCCGGTGGAAACGACCTTGCTGAAGCCAGGTGCCTCGGCTTCCACGCGGTAATTGCCGGGTTGTAGCTGGCCGGCCTCATAGAAACCATTGTTGTCCGTGGATACGCGTTTGGCGTTTTCCGTCGCTAAATTTGTGACGGTTACCTGCGCGTTAGGAACTGTGCTGCCCGTTGGATCGGCAATCACGCCCGCAATTTTGCCGGTGACATCCTGCGCGACCAGCCACGCAGGAAGCAAGCAAATGGCTAATGCTGCAAATAGAGATCGGCTCATGGTGCACTCCTGAAGCTACTGTATAGTTAACCAAAATCTAACGGAGCCGTCGATCAGTATTTGCGATGAAGTGGATAGAGCGGAGTTGCGTTATTGGCCGGTGAGCGAGACGGGGCCAAACCAGGCGCCTTGTAACTCGCGCTGCCAGACTGCGCCTGTGCGAGCGCGCTGCGCCGGGGTTGTGAAGTCGTACTTGTAGAGCAAGGCCCGCATGTAGCGGGGAGGTTTGGGGAAGGGAGGCGGGTCGAGCAGGCCCGTCACGGAAGGCTCCCCGACCAGGATGCGGTACATAAGATTGCTGACCCAACTGTTCTCCTGGATCGTGCCCAGGGCCGCGAACCACATTTGCCAATCGAGCCGCGGTTGATGCGGAGCGACGAGCGGCAGCGGCCGATGAAGCTCGCCAGGCTTGTAGCGGAACGAGTACTCGCGCCAGGTGAGTTGATCATTGGAGCCTTCGAGGACGATTTCCGGGCGTGTAGTCGTCATGACGGCGAAAAGGCCGTAGTTATTGACGATTTCAAACGGGGCTAGGATGCTGAGCAGCGGGCGCGCAACTGTTATCGCGCCTGGTGCGCACATGTTCAAGAGCTGAATCGCTCCGAGGCCCATCAGGAGAGCAAGTATTAGGTTTGCTACTGGATGCAGAATCGCCAGGGACGACTTCATGATCTTGTCGAGCTTGGGCCATGAGTGTCGAAGCATTGCAGCGAGCGGGGCAAACACACCGTCGTCCAGGCCCCAGAGACACAGCGCGAGCGCGAGCAGATTGAAGAAGGCGTAATTGCCGGTCAGCAAAATAATCAGTTGCAGGAAAATCAACAAACCTACGCCGACGCGCCGCAGCGGTCGCGGGGCAAAGAGCAGGAAAGGCGCGGAGAGCTCGATAGCGAGCGTTCCTGCTGTCATTGCATCCAGCAGCCGTTCAGGCGCACGATAGGCGTAATAGGCAACAGGATTCGGGAGAGGCTGGGTCACGAAGTGAAAACGCAATGCGTGCAGATTGCGCCAATTCGGGTCGTGTGATAACAGCTTCACCAAGCCGGATTCGAACATAAGACGGAACAGCAGGAAGCGAGAAGCCCATACCAGCCAGGATGCTCCGGCAAATAACGCGAGAAATCCGGCTTCGAGCAGCAGCGCATCCCATTGGAATCCCGTGAAGGGCTGTCCTACGGTGGTGATCGAGAGATAGAGAATCCAGCAAAGGCCGGCGGCCACGCGGGTAAGAACGCCGACGAGGAGTAATAAACCGCCGAGGCATCCGATGATGCAGCACCAGGCGAGCGCGCGATCGCTCAGAGCAAACCAGAACAGCGTTGGCGCCTCCAGAAACGCGCTGCGGCCCAGGCCCATCCGCATTGCGGACATCAGTTGACCGGCTGGCTCAATCCCGTGGCTCCCAATCAGTCCGACAATTTGCGGCCAGAAGGAACCGAAGGCAGTGATATAAATCAATCCAAGCAGCCGAAGAAAGAGCGCCTCAGTTAATTGAAAGGACGCCGCTCCGGGTAACTTACGGATAAGTTGACGTAAGTTCATTAGCAGTAATGAACTGAGGATTGATGTCGACCGGAAGATCTTTCAGGCGATCGAGTGAATGCTTCATGGCAGGACGTAGAATGCCAAGCTGATCGAGTAACTTCCGGGCTGCCTGGTAATCGCCTTTCGCTTCGATCAGTAACAGGTCATGGGTGAGATCGCGGACAGCGTTCTTGATTTTGCTGTAATCGACCTCGAAGGCGCCATCGGGACGGGCGACAAAAGCCCCGCGATCCATCAGGTAGTTGAACTGGAGCGCCATCCCGCGACCATGCGCTTCGACTATTCCGAATCGCAGCGTGCGAAAAGAAGAGGCCAAAAACGTGTTATATAGTTTTCTTTCAATAGCGGGGCCGCCGGGAAGAATCGCTGAGTCGAAGAAATACTGCAACAGGAAAAGGCCCGTGATGTCGGCCTTTGCTTCCTCAATCACGCTGTAGAGTTCCCTGAGTTCTAATCGCACGGACGTCGTTCGGCCGTTCACCTTGATTTCATGAGGTCCGATGCCGTGGCTCAGCTCATGCGCAAGGATGTGCGTGAAGAATGCATCGAAGGTCAAATCCGGCTGCGCGGAAGCGGGCAGAACGCGTTGCGCGATGGGAGCTAGGATGCTATCGAACTTGGCATGCTGGACATTCTTCAGCATTACCTTCTTACTGCCCTTCTGCTGAATTACGCGTTCGTCATTCGGCAGATTGAAGGCTGCGGTTTGCACCCCGTGATTCGCGTCACCAGCTGAGAAAACTTCGTTGACGACATGAATGGGTGTTGTGGCGCCAAGTTTCGGATTGCGATAGGTGGCGTCTATCGGAAGATTGTCTTCCACCTGCTGCAGATGGCTGGCAAAGACTTTGAGCTTTGCCGTCTCCGCCTCGTCTTTGAGGCAAACATAGGCTTCGAATGCCGCTTTGTAGCCGAAGAGCTCGTCATTGTACGTCTCGTACGGTCCGATGGTTACGTCGATGGGAGCGTCGAGGTCCATCCAGGCGAGGTCGCTTGCGTAATAGTCGTCGTCGAGAAATGCCGCGGCGCGGGCTTCGAGAAAGTGCTTGAGCGAGGCGTTGTCAGATAGCTTCGCAGCCTCACTCAGCAGCGCCGCCGCGCGTTCGAGATCGTCGCGCCACTCGCGATGGTACGGCACGATCGTCAGTTGCGGCGCCTGAGAATTTCGTCGGATAACCGTGAAGAAGCTTTTGGCCCGGTGCGCGTCTTGTTCCGCGAGTGTGGCGAGCCAGTATTCGAAGTCGTCGCGTGCCATGTCTTCGGGATAAAAGTCTGCGCCGAGGGGCTTGCGATCCGGAACGTTGGGAAGAAAGGCGCGATGCTCGTCGAGATCCGACCACGGACCTTTATATATGCGAAACAGGTTTAGGCGCGCTTGACCTAGCGGTGAGCGATCCTGCCGAAGTAGGTTTTCGAGTTGTAAATTGCCGCTCCAGAGCTGCTGGAGAAAGAGGCGATCGATGACGCGAGCCGCTTCGATCAGTTTGATGAGCGCTTGGCGGTCGCGCTGGCTGAGGGAGGTGGTGTCTACCGTGAGCGGCGTCGCCGCGAATTTCGACGCCATGTGCTGGAGTTGGGCGGCATCGGGTAAAGTGGCGGTCGTTGTGGAATCACCCATGAGGAGGAGAGCGAGGAGCAAACGCATCCGCGCAATCTATGTTATCTTGCGAGAAGAAACCAGCGATGCCGGCGCGGTAGCCAAGTGGTAAGGCAGAGGTCTGCAAAACCTTTATTCGGCGGTTCGATCCCGCCCCGCGCCTCCAACAACTTCCCATCGTTTCAGCCGGTTATCAGGTAGATCAAAGGGGACGGCCCGTCCCCAAACTAGACGAATAGAAACCGAAGCTCGCGAGAGAGTCGGACAAAAGTCGGACAAGAAGTCGGACAAACTCATCGTCTGGCTGCGCTTCCCTGAAGTAGCGGCGCAAGTTCTTCGTGCGCACGTCCTGTACGCACGCAAATCGTTCATTTCGCAAAGGAGTTCCCAATGAAATTCAATTCCCGTCATGCAGCCCAATTCGCTCAGCTCGGGCTTGCGTTTGCACTCACCGCTACCCTCGCGTTTGCCCAGTCGAGTTCCTTCGGACAAGCAGCGCAGGGCATCGCGCAGGAAATGATTGCCATAGCCAAGTGGGTCGGAATCATTCTCTGCATTATTTGCGGAATCGGCCTAATGGCAGGCGGGCCGGGCACAATCGCCAAGGTCTCTGGGCTGTTGCTCGGATTGATCTTTGCACTGTTTGCCTCTCCCATCATCACGTGGGTGCAGTCGCTGTAAGGCCGAACCATGTCCAGGCCCGCCGCAATAGCTCTAAACAAGCCTCTGTTGATCGTGGGGGTCGACAGAAAGCTGGCGGGCCTGGCTTGCATTTTGTCGGTCATCGTGGGAGCGAACGGTTCCAAAATAGCCGGGTTGGTTCTCTTTCTGGGCTTGTGCATGATGGGCCGCCGGCTGACCCGGCGAGACCCGAACATCTTCATGGTGATCAATCAAGTTCGCAAGCAGAAGACGCTTTACGATCCGATCAAGCGCGAGTGGTTTGGACTGGTCATTTGGACGGAGGACGGAGTAGATGGTTAAGCTCTCCAAGTTCGTCAAACCATACAAACAAGCCGGTGCATTCAATTCCCTGCTTTCGCCACACCGCTTCATTGACGAGCACGTATTCATCACAAAAAGTAACCAACTCGGGGTCGTACTCGGTATTGAGGGCATTGACTACGAGTGCCTCACGGAAGCGACAATCGAGTCACACAC
>JAFAUR010000329.1 GCA_019243205.1 Acidobacteriaceae bacterium
AGGAACCTCACGCAACGGCAAAAGCCTCTTTCGGCGACTTAATACGGAAATGCCGAGCCGGTTCAAACCTGGGCAATATCGAACTCTTCAACGCCGGGTTAAAGATTGGCGAACCGCAATTGCTCGACGACTGGTCCTTGGCTGCAACTACGACTCAGACTCAGAGCTCGTGTCGTGCTGAGGCAATGACGCTACACAGCCTTGTGTGGACAGCCTTTTTCTCATCGAGAAACCAAGAGAAGAGCTGTTGAAATGACGGTCCGTGGAAAGCATGGAAAACCAAGATCAGGTTTTCCACCCTTCCCACCGCCCGTGTAAATCGCGTTGCGATTCCCACATTCCAAGAGCTCCGATGGCCCGAGGGAAAGTGGAAAGCCAAAGGCAGGCTTCCCACTTTCCCTCGGCTCAACGACTCTCCTTGCCGAACTCAAAAAAACTCTTTGTGGTTCCAAGTCGCTGAAACGACAACTACCACGTCGGTAGCATTTTTTCGCGAGGCAACACGAACGGGAAAAATGCTTGACGCTGAACAGAAGCCTTAGTATTCCCGGCCCGCCGACCGCGTCGATCGCAGCCGCTTGCATGCTTGCCCGAACGTCAGTCGTCGCACTCTGCTGTTTTGTGCCGGTGACTTTTGTCTCGATATTTATAGTCCTGATCCCCAGCGATCGGACTCGGCTAATGCGCTCAATAGGGAATCAGCTGCTAGCGCCAATGCCCGCGACGCAAACGAATATCGATTGCGGGTGCAACCCAGGCGGCGTGTGGCCGCGGCGGCAGTAACCAGCGGCCGTCGACCCAAACCCATCGGCCACCCACCCAATCCCAGTATCCCGGGACCCATACGTATCCGGGGCCAGGCGGGGGAACCGCGGGGGTTGCAACGACCCCAGCCGGGGGCGGGGGTGGAACACTGCCGACGGCAATCCCGAAGTCGACATGTGCGGCGAAGATGAAGCACGGCACCAGTAGGAGACTGACAATGACAAACGATCGGATGGTATTCACCGTTAGATCACCTGGCCTCTCCAATGCACGGCACCGGCCAATCCATCTTCAAAATGTTTTCTTCCAATTATCTGAGTTACGGAAAGAGAAACAGTCTACATATAGACGTACCCGTCGAATTGACGACGGCATAAGCGAGGGACGACTAACAAGAGCGGAAGGAAACGACACGGCCAACTGGATTCGCGGGCGCTGAGCGTGTTCTGGAAGTCGGACATGCTTCCGATCTAGCGCTTGTTTGTCAATCATCCCGCGCAAGCGAGTCGCGGCGAGTTCTAGCGTGATAATAATCCGTCGTCACTGGAGGTGACGCTTCTTGTGGATTTGGCCTATTTGACACAGTCGCTTAGCCTGAATGCGCTGATCGGGATCCGGGTTCATCTGTGTTCCTCTTTCCTTCCCGATGTACTCGGGGCCGCTTCAGCTGACTGTGGTTCGCGTAAATTCGGAAACGCCTCTTTTCAACGAGTTGCCTTAGATTGCTCTGAGCCGCAGTCGATATTTTCAAACCCGATGATCGGCGAAAAACTGAAATATCCTACTTGTGTTCCGGCTTGTGTCTGGCGAGACAAACTGTGCCGAAAAACGCATGACCAGTTTTCGGAGAGTCGGGTCGAAAACGACCGCACCACTGCCAAACGGAACGTGCAGAATGCCTTCCCACGCACTCTTTTTACGCGGCGCGACGTTCGTAGCGATGATGCAGTCCACCGGCCTCAGCGATTGCCACAATCTTGCCTGCACTCGCCGGTTGGATGGGACGTTTGTCCGCCGTGTCCTTTTGAAGACTCAAGTGCGTGCGGCTCCGATGGTAGTAATCGCTGAACCCAACTAAATGCCGGCGAAGGCTGCTCTCGTTGAATACGATGACGTGATCGAGGCATTCGCGGCGAATCGTACCGATCAAGCGTTCTATGTAGGTACGCTGCCTGGGTGCATGCGGTGTGGACAATACTTGCTTGATGCCCATCGCCTTCAGCTGTTGCACAAACTCGTGTCCAAAAATGCTGTCGCGATCGCGCAAAAGAAAACGCGGCGCCGTGTCCCAAGGAAAGGCTTCCCGTAGTTGGTGTGCAGTCCATTCCGCCGTGGGATGTTGCGTTACGGCAAAATGCAAAATCCGCCGGGGCTCATGCGCCATCACGAGAAAGACATACAGGATTTGGAAGCGAGTTGTGGGAACCGTGAAGAAATCCACCGATACTAAACTGTTCACGTGGTTCTCTAAGAACGTTTTCCACGATTGCGACGGTGACCCTTTGCCGCGTACCAGATATTACTCACGCTGGTTTCGCTGATGTCGAAACCCAGTTTGAGCAACTCGCCGTGGATCTTTGGTGCTCCCCAGAGTGGATTCTCCCGGCTCATGCGGCGAATGAGTTGGCGAACTTCCAATGGGACAGTCGGTCGGCCGGGCCGCCCATGAAGGCACTTCCAAGTCCAGAACAGCCTGAAGTCTTTGTAGTGCCAGCCGATGACGGTGGCCGGTTTGAGCAGTTTGAAAGCTGCTCGCCAGCCGGGCCAGTTCCGAGATAAACGCACCCAAAGCCAGCGGTCGGCCGCGCTCAAGCGCGGGCGTTTGACGGAGCGCTGAAGCACGTTGAGTTGATGACGGAGTGCGAGGATCTCCATTTGCAGGGCGGCTCGGCTGCGCAAAGAAGCGGCGAGAAACGCACAGAAAGCATACAAAACCGCGGTCGGAGAGAACCTGCTCAAGTTTCCCATTTTCAGCTTCATCCGAGTTTACGGGAAGGACACTCGTCGGCTTAGCCATTCTAGGATCAGTACTGCTCGAAAGGCTCGGAATCAACCCAGCTCGGGAGACCCCGCCGGCCCAGATAATCGACGTGCACTAAAAGACTCTAGGCTGCAGTTTGTGGCTCGATCCGAACTCTTCAGAATTCATCGCGCGGCTGGCACGTCTACCCGCCCGTGGCCGAAATACCGCGTTGTCGGAAACTGGCCAACTCCGGAATAAATCCGCCATAACGGCCTAGCGTTTGCTAATCGGTCTCGGCGTGAAACATGAGCTGTTCCTCTACCCTTGGTGGAATGATCCCGACCGTCATAATAGCGTCCGATCAAGGTCGTACTCCAACCGGCTATGTGCTTCGCAAGTACATCGCCACTTGGCGATTGAAGCAGGCGGACTGCGCGTTTCCCTGAATGCGAGTTGGACCCAATCGAGCGGAGACAACAGCGTCAATGTCGGCCAAAGAGAGCCTGCGATAGGGAATAGCGGAAGCGAGAACAAGGCTGGCCATCTATGCTCCCCTCGCCACCAGCGCCGTCGCGGGCTGAATCAGGATGGCATCACCCGCAGCAGCGATTCTGGCTGGACAGGCCGGCCACAGTGTCTGCACTAACTCCAGCCAGCGTTCGCGCGAGGCACCGATGACCTCAGTGAATACCGATCTGAATTCCCTCCTGATCTTCGCTCAAGTTGTCCAGTCGAATAGCTTTTCGAAAGCCGCGCACCTTCTTCGTGTCCGTGTTTCCACAGTCAGCCGGCGCGTGTCGGAGCTTGAGAAGCAGTTGGGTGTACGCCTTATCGAGCGCTTGACGCGCGCCCTCCGTCTGACAAGCGTCGGGTCGGAAGGGCTAGTACACGCATAGAGAAGCGCGGATATTAACAGTGCGGATTAATATTACCTCGAACTACATGACTCACGTCTCGGGCACGCTTCGAGTCTCCGCCCCGCCGACAATCTTCGACTCCGTACTTGCGCCGGTGACATGCAACGCAGCAGAAACGAAGGCAAAATAGACCAGCCGTTAACCGGTGGATGATCCCGCTCTCTTCACTTGTTCAATACTTGCCGGGTGAACTGGCGCGCCGTACTCTACGGCCCGCGTCCGCCATAACACATCGATCGATGCAGCCGAGGTAAGTCTTTGAGCATCCTATTTCAGTAGATAAAACGATACAGCGAGAAGAACCACATCCTTCATCAGGAACGTGACGTTTCCCGACCATGGCGGGAAAGCCGCCGGCCGACGGTTCCCAGCCGTCCGGCATGAATGGGATGATCGTGATCGTACATAGAAACGTAACTACCGAACCGAGAGCACCGAGGACGCCTAATCTCTTGTTCCAGAATCCGGCAAACAACAACGCTCCGAACAGCCATTTTGCCCTTTGACGCATAGGTGGCCTCTTCCCATTCACTCTTCAGCGTCTTTGTCTCCTGTTACCAATGTGAGCTTTGCTGTCTGTCCACGACAACTCTAGACTCAACAGCAAAGATCCTGCATTTTTCTTCAGGTTTTGAGGCCCAATATTGGCACTGCATGGCGACGACGAATGAAACTTTGTCATAAAACCTCACAGGCCAATAAACGCGCGGCCCCTGCAGACCTATAGTTAATTCCAGCGTCCGGCCTCATACATCTGACGGTGCCCTTGTGCTGAAAATGATGAACACTGGAGCCATATTCAATACGCGAGTACGCTGACGCTGTCACACTCCCAGTGTTCAAGGGAGTACCCCACGGAACATCTTGACGGATAGCAATCCTCAACGTGCTCACATACGAGTCACACGTTAAGGAGCAACAAATGACGAGTACAAAACAGAAGAGTACAAAACAGAAGCTGGCGAGCATCGGAGCACTCGCAAAGCGGCTGCAGGCCCGAGCGACCCGCAAATCGTGGGCATCGTGCTCGCGGCGGATCAAATCGATGTTGATTACGGCACGATCGCCCTAGCCAAGTTCAACGACAAAACGGTGCGCGAGTTCGCACAAAGAATGGTACCGACCATTCCGCAGTCCAAAAAACGTGATCGCGCTGGCCGAAAAGCTGCACGTTAACGCAGAAACAGTTGTGGTTCGCCAAAATTCCGTTCGGGGGTAAGGCATTGACTGGCAGCGGGATGGATGGACAGAATCGGAGAGATGCCAGTGCTCTTTCTGTTCGCGTTTCAATTCGCCGCTTGCTCCTCAGCGGACATCAGGCGATTGCCATCGAGAACGCACCGCTACGAATGCAGATAGCAGCGTTTCAACGAAAACGGAAGCGCCCGCTGCTGACGACCTGGGATCGGTTATTTTGCGTCTCCCTCCGCGGCGTGTGGTCCGACTGGCGATGTTCTTTGCTATATGTCCAGCCAGACACCGTCGTTCGTTGGCAGCGTGAACGGTTCCGCAAATTCTGGGCCAGGCTTTCCAAAGTCGCAGCGCCGGCGTCGAGGTCGCCCCCGGTACCGCCGCGAAACTCCGCCAATTGATCGAGCAAATGGCCGCTGCCAATCCGTTATGGCGCGCACCCAGGATTCATGGCGAACTGAAAATGCTAGGCATCGATATCTCCGAACGCACTGTCTCCCGCATCCTCCGCAGGTTTCGGCGTCCGCCTAACCAGACGTGGAAAACCTTCCTCCACAACCATTTCGGCCAGATGGTATCGATCGACTTCTTTACCGTGCCGACAATTACCATGAAGGTGCTGTTGTTTTAAATCGTCCTGGAACACGATCGCCGCAAAGTGCTGCATTTCAACGTGACCGAGCATCCGACTGGAGCTTGGACGGCACACCAGATCGTAGAGGCGTTCGCAGAACGAGAAGCCGCCCCGTATCTCATCCGCGATCGCGACAGGAGGTACAGTCCTGAGGTTCGGCTGCGAATCAAGTCACTGGGCATCCAGGAGTTTCTCACAGCACCGAGAAGTCGATGGCAGAATCGATACCCCGAGCGACTAATCGGCTCGATTCGAAGGGAGCGTCTGAACCACTACATCATCCTAAACGCTCGACATCTCAAGAGAACCTTGTCTTGTTATTTCCGCTACTACCATCGATCGAGAACCCATTTAAGCCTCGATAAGGAATGGCCGTTCACTCGAGAGGCATTGAAGGTGGGAAAGATTGTCGCAATTCCACAACTCGGCGGTCTTCACCACCGGTATGAACGCATTGCAGACGCGGATGAATTATTGGCGAACGACAACCCATTCCCTGTGTGCCTTGCGCCTGATTCGCAGCACCAGGATCATTTGAACCAGTGCTTCATGACCGAGTATCTAAGCTTGTGAAATCGAGGTTGGCACCGACCACTTACGGATGGGCGGTTGAAATGATCTTGAAAGGCGCGTTGCTGGTTGGCGCGTAGTGGAAGTGTCCGTGAGCTATTATCCGCGGATTGGAAGGGTGCAAGTGTGAGCTTTCGAGTCGAGATCGGACCGGAGCAACTGTCCGATCCCCTCTTTGCGTTTCGAAACGCATTCGGATTCATTCCTAATTTCGTGCGCGCACAGAGTGCGTTGCCTCGCGTGATCGCAGCGCACGCAAAACTCGAAGAGGCGGTGTGCCTACGTGACGGCGCGATTTCCCGCATCCACAAGGAACGGATCCTTTTACGTCTTGCTGCCGACCGACGAGACAACTACTGGATAGCCCTCAACAGCCAAGTGCTGATTTCCTTCGGCGTGCCAGAAGATCATATCGACAGTCTACTGAACGACTACGAGCACGCTGGTCTCTTGGCGCCTGATCTGGCCTTGCTCGAATTTTGTCTTAAGTTGAGCCGGGACAGCCTGTCTGTGTGCCCTGAAGATCTTGAGATATTGCGGGCACGAGGACTTGTGGACGAAGCGATCATCGAAGCCGTGGTACTCACGGCATTGGCCGTGTACCGTTGCACATTATCCGCAGCTTTGAGACCCGAGCCAGATGTCAAATTACGAAATCTTTGTCTGAAGATAATCCGACGGGCGGACGAGGCAGTGCCTGCGACTGTAGCTGCCGGCAGCAGACGCAAAGCAGCGAAAAGGGGCCCGTATGTGCTCGCTCCATACTTGAGTCCCATTACATTTGAGCATTTCGCCATCATTCAGGAGAGTCACGGATTCATACCGAACTTTTTTCGGGCGCAGACATTGCGTCCCGATTTGCTCCAAGCGCAATTGGAGGTGGTTGGCTCCATTTTGCTTCCTGAAGACGCTCTTACACGCGTTCAGAAAGAATCCATTCTATTAGCCGTCTCCGCAGCAAACCTGAACTCTTACTGCGTGGCGGTTCACTGCAACATGCTCCGCGGGCTGGGTTTCTCCGCCGAAGAAGCAGACCAGATCGCCGTTGACTACCGTCTGTCCAATCTCTCAAAAGCCGACATGGCACTGTTGGATTTCGTTGTCAAACTGGGGACGCGTTTTTCCGAATACTCTCCGGAATACGCCGGTAAGCTGGCCTCCTTCGGATTTACGCAGGAACAGATTTTGGAAGGCGTGGTTGTGACCGCTCTAAATAATTTCGCGAACACTCTCCAAATGGGCCTCGGAATTGAACCGGACTTTGAGCGTCCATCGATCTTTGAAAAAACCAAACTCAATATTTCCGATGCTGCGACTACTCTTACGCCGCGGGATGCCGAGGTGCATGTGGCTAAAACATCTCAGGACGCAGACGCGGAGCTGGTCGCCGAGGCGCAGTGCGGGAAGTTGGAGGCTTTCGAAGAATTGGTACGTCGGCACACTCAGCTGATTTATCGAGCCCTGATCGCCATCTTAGGCGACGCTGCGGACGCTCAAGATGCGATGCAGGATGCACTTCTAAGCGCCTTCAGGCAGATTGGAGGGTTTCAGGGTCGCTCGAAGTTTTCAACCTGGTTGGTCAGTATCGCTAGAAATGCAGCACTCCAACGATTACGGGACCGCAACAACATGGAAAGTTTCGAGGCAAAGGACAACGAGAAAGATCGTGAGTTTCGCCCTCGTCAGATAGCGGCGTGGCAGGAGAATCCCGAACAGAGCCACTCTAGAACGGAGATACGACAGCTCGTCGAAAAAGGGCTCTTACAGCTGCCACCCAAGTACCGTGCTATCGTAATGCTTCGTGACGTCGAACAGCTTTCAACCGATGAGGTCGCGCGCCAGTTAGGGCTCAGCGTCCCGGCAGCGAAGACGCGACTTCTGCGGGGACGGCTCATGCTGCGAGAGTGGCTATCGCCTTATCTGGCAACCACCCGTAATGGAGCAGGGTAATGATCACATGCGAGGAGTTTTTCGCCGAGTTCGCGGACTACCTCGAGAATCAAGTTTCGCTGGAGGTTCGTCAAGAACTTGAATTGCACTTATCGCAGTGCCGTGCGTGCCATGTGCTTTACGATTCCACCCGCAAAACAATAAGGATCGTGTCCGAAAGCAATTCTTTCGACTTACCTCAAAATGTCTTAGAGCCAATCATTGACCGCGTCATGGCGAAGCTTCGAACCGATCCCAGCTAGCCGGCCAAAATGAACGAGTTCTTGCCATTGATTAGTATCTGGCGCCAACGAGCTTGCCCGATCTTTCTGAGATCGCCAGAGCATTGAGATCGCTGCGTTACTTCAACTTCCTTCACAGTCTTCCGTCTGTGTTCGTTCTCATAACCGATTCTTTCGGATGGGGCACGCAGTCGACAAAAAAGTTTTTAGAAAAGACGAATCTTTTGCTCCGCAAATATCTCTCATGACCTGTGAAAGCTGATCGCCTGCGGGTGTTCAAGAGAGGGCAAGAAGCAAAGGTAACAAAGCCATGCGCGCGACCATGTAACAACAACTAATAGCCACAAAGATCGTCACGAAAGCAGCGATCTCGGAAATCGACTGGGGCGCACATTGGACAACTCCTCTCTGTCCGTGTGCGAATCGCTAGAGTCTACACGGCTGATTCGGCCAAGATCAACATCGGAAGGCATGGTCTGGCGGCAACAGTGCCGCAAAAACGAACAGAACAATCGATTTCAGAAAAGCAGTAAGTCATGAAAAAGTCCGGAAGTATCCTCAAGAATTTGGCAAGCCGGCGACGGTTCCTGCAGAATGGAATGATCTCGGCTGGTGCGGCGACGATAGGGACGGGGCTTTTACCTCGCAGTTCGTCTGCATTTGCGCAGGGCGGTGACGATTCCAGTGGAAAACTGTCACGGGGCGACGCGTCCATTCTTCGGTTCCTGGCCGCCGCCGAAATCCTCGAGAGTGATCTGTCGGAACAATACTGGGAACTGAGCTCAGCGGCGGGGATCGCGCATAGGGGTGATTTCGCATCTAAAATTAACCCGTACAACCCCGACCTCATCAAAGCGATCACCTTCACGGCGGGGTTCCACTTTGGTTTTATTGAGCAAGGCGGCACCAGCCTATATCCTGCCCTGGCTCAGAGGGTAAGAGATCCGGAAGTATTGCGCGTCGTGCTCAGTATCGGTCCAAGTGAGGCATTGCACTTTCAGGTTTGGCACGACAAGGCGGGCAATGCGAACGCAGGCAATCCCCCTATGACGGTCGTGGACCCGATCAATAACAACTCAACGGTAACCTTTGTGAATCTTACTGTTCCAACAGGAAACGATGCGGTCGATGAGCTCCTAGCGGCCAACCTGATCATGCCGGAGCCATGCCCGTTCCTTAACCGAAGTTTCCCGGTCTGTTCGATTGTTCGTCCAACCGAGACCACGGCGGCTGCGATGGGAGTAGTCAAGGCTTTCACCGCGGACGGACTTTTTATCGGCCAATCGGGGGAGTTCATGCAGCTTCTTCATGACCTCGCTACGGATGCGGACCAAGCCCGACGCGAATGAGACGACCGATAATCGAAAATATAGACGAAACGAAAAAGCCGCCCGGAGCCGCAACAGCGCTCGCGCTTTCTTCGCGATTAGGCAGTTGGAAGGAGAGTGTCACCGCCACTGATTGGCTTTCGATCTCAATTCTCCACGACCTGCGGAATCCCCTCGCAGCAATTTACACCGGTGCGGAAATATTGATGGATTTCGATATTTCGTCCACTCAGGTGAATCGGCTCGCGACAAATATCTACCGCGCTGCCGGCCGCGTTAACGAATTGTTAGCAGACCTCAACCTTGTTGTCTGTGGAAATAGGCCAACGGCCGAGGTGTGTAACATCCGTGAGATCATTGCTACCGCCTCGGAGGCGGCATTGGCATCCACGGGAAACCAGAGTGTTCAGGTCGTCCTCGATGTGCCCATTGAAATAGACCTCATCCTGGAACACTCTCGTATGAAGCGCGTGTTTTTTAATCTCGTTACCAACGCTCTTGAAGCGATGCCGGGTGGCGGCGAGGTCCGGATTAGAGCCAAGATTGAGGACAATTGGTTGGTGATCGACCTGGAAGATACCGGGCCCGGAATCCCGCATCGGATTCGCGAGCGGCTGTTCCAACCTTTCGTCACAACAGGCAAGCAGGATGGGATGGGACTTGGGCTCGCACTCGCCCGGCAGACTATTCTGGACCATGCCGGCGATATTTGGACGGAGCCCGCCGCCGGCAGCCGCTTTGTTATTCGCCTTCCCCTGAACCGAGTTCAGCGATCTTCGGACGGGCACTAGGAGCGATGGAAGACATGTTCTTCCGTTTTCCGGAGGGCACGTTATGACAAACCGGCGCGTGAACTTCACGAAGACGACACAACTCTCGCCACGTAAGCGGATGGAAGCGGCGATATTTCAAGAAGATCGTCATGACTATTTCGTGCTTCCGGTCCGATGGGCCATCACACATCAGAACTGGCGACCGTACTTTGTCAAGAATCGCGCCGCTGGTCGGGCGTCCAGTACCCGTCGGACAATATGAAGCGGCACACTGGCCCACTCTGTAATGGCTGCCATTCGGTCAACGACAATATCAAGGCGAAAGCTGTGACGGAGTGGAACGTTGGATGCGAAGGGTGTCACGGCCCAGGCAGTGAACGCGCCGTACCCTTTAGAACGATACCCTAATCCAGTTCATCTCGACTTTGTTCTCGCAAACGATAGTTGCGTACAATCCATTCTCAAGCGCTGCTCTTGTCGAATCCGCTCCAGCGGCGCGCTACTACGTCTGGCCTGCAGCGATCCACATGAGTGAACGACTTCAGGATTTCTGGAAACTCGAAGAACCCAGATTGAGGAGGCCACGTTCACACACTTTGGCGATGCAACGGCACATGTAAACAGGATGCTAGGGCAATGACTTTCTTCAGAACATCACGTACGAGCGCGGTCCTGGAGTGCTTCAGCTGCAACGATGCACACGGACGGACAACTTGAACTCCTCATCAAACCGGCGGATGGACGGCAGCACACTAGCAACTGCGAGATACGCCGGGGAGGCTTTTGAGATGCCGCTGCCGTCGTGTTCCTTCATTCATCGCTATCGCCGGCAGTTAATTCAGAACCCGCGTACGCATTTGCACAAGTCGATGGCGATGCCACAGTAATTTGCTGCAGATCGCGATCCTCGTATGGTCGAAATATTCGAGGGCGCTGTAGACAGAGGTAGTTATGCTGGTGTGTTTCGATGAAGAACACACAAGGAGCACGGCTATTGTCTTAAGTGACCGGCATGGTGAATCAGCAGCTCCTGTCCGGGTCGACCCGCCGTCAGTCGCGAGATCGCGGAACTGGTCGTCCGGATGGCACGCGAGAACCGCGGTTGGGATACGGTCGCATTGCCGGCGCGCTGAAGAATCTTGGTCATAATGTTTCCGATCAAACCGTGTGAAACATTCTACGGAGGTTCGGAATTGCTCCGGCTCCGAGTCTTTACGGTCGAAGTACTCAGCTGGCGCGGCTTGGCAACCTATTATGTTCTGTTCTTCCTGCACCTGGAGACGCGCCGCGTCACCCTGGCCGGTCTCACCCAATATCCGACGGAGGAATGGATGGCACAGATGGCTCGCAACGCTGTCGACGACATTGATGGCGCTCTTTTCGGGACGCGTTTTGCTTTACGTGATCGCGACACAAGGTTCTGCAGCTCGTTCCGAACCATCCTCAAATCCAGCGGAGTTCAGGCGATTCTACTGCCGCCGTGCAGTCCGAATTTGAATGCATTCGCGGAGCGCTGGGTGCGCTCAATTAAAGAGGAGTATTTGTCAAAGTTGATTCTGTTTGGCGAGGCATCAGTGCGGCATACGGCAACTGAGTTCACAAGACATTATCACCACGAACGTAATCACCAAGGCAAAGAGAACAGCCTTCTTTTCCGAAATCCGCGTCTCTACAACCACACGCTAAATCTCCAGTGATAGCTCGAGAGCGCTACACGCGGCATGAATTATTTGGCCTTACGCCGACCATACAGGGGGTCTTACCCGTGCAAGTCGAAGTCACTGAGTGAAGTTGCCCCGTTTGTGCGGCAGCGTTCGCCTGTATGCACTGTATTAATGCGTTGTTCGGGCCCTATTTGAAACTTGAACTAACTACCGGCGTCGATGCCTAAGCTGAAGAAAATTCAAGAAATATGCGGGCAAGAATTATCGCGAATACAAGGGCGGAGATGCATGCAAAACGAAAATCGCGTTCACGAATGAAATCGAGGAGCATCAGCAAAACGCGAAGCATAGGAAGCAGAATAAACAGTGCGATTCCCATGGTGGCGATTCGGTGGGCACAATCGCCGGATTCCCCGCAGCCGAGCGAGAGCCGATCAGCGCAAGTGCGAACCCCAGGCCGATTGCTGCAGAAGCGCACCAACTTCCATAGCGAAGCAAAGCCGCGAGCAATTCTTCGAGTCCCCGAACCCTGTTCATAAAGACCCCTTGATCGGGTGGACGCCGAACAAGGTGAGGAGCATTTGCACGCCAAGCACCACCAGAATGACAACGAACAGGAGTCGAAGCTTGTCGTTCGGGACGATCAGCAGAATGCGCGACGGTAATAGAGCTTTTCGTAATCGATGGGCTGATGACCAGTGGTGTAAGATGTGCGCTCAATCAGGAATATCGG
>JAFAUR010000539.1 GCA_019243205.1 Acidobacteriaceae bacterium
AGCTCGCAGCCTCCGCCCAGCGCAGGACCTTCGACGGCTGCAACGACCGGAAACGGCGCGCATTCTATCGTTTGTGCCAGTGCGTGTCCGGCAGCGCTGAACTTACGTGCTTCGGGTGCGTGCATATCTGCCAGTTCCGCCACATCGACCAGAAACGCACGCGGCTCGGAGGCGTTGACGATGAGAGCTCTTGGCCAGTGGCACGCGCTCAGCTCGGCCACCGCGCCGGTGAGCGCGGCCTTCCCTTCAGAATCCAAACAGAATGCTCTCTGCAAAGTCACGATTCCTACTTCGCCCTCGCGGGTGAGAGTTAACGTGCGTTTACTTGATTCGCGCGGCATTGATCGTCCTCACAAACTTAGGTCCGCTGCATCTCGACCTAGCATCGACGATGCGTGGAACGCCTGTCTACCGAATTCCGCGATGGGATTATCAAATTACGAATGCGAGATGAATCCACCGACCTTCCCGTTTGGACACCAAGTCGCAGAACTCGCGTTGAGGTGCCCGGCTTCTGTCTTATGCACGGCGGCCCTAGGGGCATGCGGTTGCCCGAACACGAACATCCCGAGGTCCAGATCGAAGCGCATTTCTTTCCCACCATTCCGGGCGGAGCGCCCCACGACAACCCACGCTTCTTCCGGATCATTCCATCCGGACAGCCGCACGTCGGGCGCTGGGAGGATGGAACCGAAGTGATCGTAATCCTGGCTAATCGTAGTTCATTGGATCGCGCTGCCAGCGATGTGGGAAAGAAGCCTTCTTGGGATCTGCTGCCCCTAAATTGCGGCTACGACTCCGTCGTACACTCGCTGGCAGGCGCTCTTCGCCGCGAGTTTTGTGAGCGTGCTGTTGATGATCCCCTTTTTGCAGAAGCGATCGGAACTGTCTTGATCGGGCATCTGATGCGGACATGGTGCACTGACGCTCGCCGCCTCACATACCGCGGCAGGCTTTCCGACGATAGGCTTCGATCGACTCTTGATGTCATCGCAGAAAAGCTGTCCTCCAGACTCACGATTCAAATGCTTGCCAACAACGTTGGTATGGGCACTCATCAGTTCACTATTCAATTCAGGAAAGCAACGGGCCGCACGCCATATCAGTTCATTACAGAGCTTCGAGTTGCGCGTGCCCGCGATCTGCTCGAGAAAACAACATTGCCGCTAGCCGAAATTGCATTCCGACTTGGGTTTTCCAGTCAGAGCCATTTCACATCGGTGTTCCGTGAGCACCTTCGCATTACCCCTTGGACGTACCGCGCTTCGTTTGATCATTGATTGTTTTGCATCAGCGTCCGACAGGCAAGCCACAGAGGTGGTTCCATGAGTTTGGAAATAGAACTTTGAACACCAACCCGTTGCAATGAATAAAATTCTTTCGAGATCTGAGATCGAGAAGCGGACCTAGATTCGCAATACCCTATGAGCCATAGCTTGATACGCCCGTGACTAACGCGTGCATTGTGCGAGGGAGCGATCAACTCGACCATTCGGCGGGCCATGACCACGAGAGCGATGACGACGCAGATCCAGAACCCTGTGAGGAGCTATTGAGGATGCCGGGAAATTTGAGCGGGTACGTGCTGTTGCATGCCGGATTCAATCGTCACGCAAGACCGCCAACGGATCCACCCAGTTTGCCCGGACGGCTGGAACGGGATCTTAAGAGTGTACCGCCCCTTGTGGCCTCACCCATTTTATTCAGCTTCGTCATCAGCAACTCCCGCTCCCGCGTGTTCCGGGTCATTGCTATTGCGCGTTGGGTCTCCTCACGAGCTTCATTGAATCTGCCCAGTCTTGCGAGCAGGTCTCCCCGGACACTAGGAAGCAGGTGAGAGCCGAGCAGGGCAGGTTCCGTGGTGAGATTGTCCAGTGCGTCAAGGCCGGCTTCAGGGCCTTGGGACATGCCAAGCGCCACGGCGCGGTTCAAGGCCACAGTAGGCGACGAGTTGATCTGCATTAGAGCGTCATACAGAAGGACGATACGCTCCCAGTCGGTTTCCTCGGCTGTCCTGGCTCGCGCATGGCAGCCCGCAATCGCGGCCTGCAGGGTGTAATTGCCGGCGCCGCCACCCAAGTGCCACGCGCGCTTCAGCGCAGCCATTCCTCGCTCGATCTGCGCGTAATCCCACAAAGAACGATCTTGTTGCAGCAACAGCACCGCTTCTCCCTTGCTTCCTTTCCGCGCCGCAGTGCGCGAGGCTTGCAGTTCCATCAGCGCTAGAAGGCCATGGACTTCCGGCTCATAGGGCAGGAGTTGTGCGACGATGCGCCCCAGGCGCAGGGCATCGTCGCAAACTGTTGGC
>JAFAUR010000575.1 GCA_019243205.1 Acidobacteriaceae bacterium
AAGGGTGGGCGGGCGCATGAGAATGCGCGCGCCCGCTTTCACTTTTCCCCTATGGGGCTAATTCTTTTACTGCTGTTTCTTTCGCGTGATGATCACACGGATACGAAGCCTATAGAGCAGGCCTGGTCCATTCTTCAAACCAACGTCGATGAAAAGAGTGCCGATAAGCGTGCTAAGGCCGTACGCGCGCTAGGGCTGATTGAGAAGAACAAGAGAGCAGAGTCGATGGCGGAAAAAGCGCTCAGTGATTCGAACGCGGATGTGCGGGCCGGAGCCGCTACCGCGCTCGGCGCAATGCAGGCCACAGGCTCTAAAGCTCGCCTCGAAAACGCATTGCTGGACAATGATGTGAAGGTCGTGTTAGCGGCAGCAAACGCACTTTACGCCATGAAGGACCCAGCCGCGTACGACGTTTATTATGCGATTCTTACCGGTGAGCGAAAGAGCAGCAACGGTCTGGTACAGAACCAGTTGGCTCGGTTCAAGGACAGGAAGCAAGTGGAGATGCTGGCTCTGCAAACCGGGCTTGGCTTTGTTCCGTTTGGCGGAATGTCCTATGAAGCGTGGCAGACGATCAGGAGCAACGATACATCCTCTGTAAGAGCGGCGGCCGCCCTGAAACTGGCCCACGACCCGGATCCGAAAACAGGCGAGGCGCTGGCCAAAATGCGTTTCGACAAGAGCTGGCAGGTGAGATTGGGCGTTGTGGACGCAATCGCCCAGCGCAAAGACCTATCGCTTCAACAAGCGGTGGTCACGTTGATGTGGGACGACTCAGATGCGGTCCGGTTCGAAGCTGCGGCCGCAGTGGTCAAGCTCGAGGAAGTAAAAACCTCCGCCGAGCGGGATCGAAAGAAACATCCGGCGCGCTCACCGGGGAGTTTCCATCACTGAGCAGGCATTTCGTCGGCGGACGGACCGTACACGCCTGGTACGCGAGCCCCGAGCAACCGAAGATAAACAGTCAGCTGTCCCCTATGGTGAATCATGTGGTTCATGACCATGCTGCGGATCACAGCGTGACGCGGCATCTCGATGATCGTCTGGCCACTCCAGTCCATCTTCCAAATCTTCCCGAGATCGGCGTCGCTGGCTTTCGTGATTTCCGCGCGCGCTTCGTCTCGCCACGACTCGAACTTCTTTACCAGTTCGTCACGAGATGAAGCAATGAAGGGCAGATAGCTTGCATCTAGTTTGAGATGTTCGGTCCGGAGGATTTGAGTAGCCCATTCGGCAATCTGGGCGATGTGGCCGGCCAATCTGCCGAGCGACATTGATTTTTCGTGCGGCGCCCATCCCAGCTTGTCATCAGGTACTTGTTCCAGCACTTTGCGAGTGCTTGCCATTTCTTCGTCGTATTCAGGTAGGAGGGTCTCGGAGGTCATGATAGGTTCAGCGATGGATCATACCATTCGGTAAACATCCGAGTGGAGACGAGACTAAGCTGCGATAGCGCCGAAAGCGAGCGTATCGCTTCCACCGCCCTGTATCTCAAATACCGCTTATCAGCATCCAGGGAGAGAACAGGAGGCCGATATGCGCATCGACCACGTCCGCTCTCGCGCGGCGCTTGCCCTTACGATTCTCCTCGGCTTTACCAAACCGGGTTGTGCTCAGATGGCTGGAACTGGTTCCATTCAGGGATCGGTCACCGATCCCTCCGGAGCAGCAGTGCCGGCCGCCACCGTCACGGCAACGGATGTTGCGACGAACGCCAAGACAGTTCAACACACGACCGAGGCCGGCTTCTATGCGATCGCCGCGCTTCCGCCTGGCAAATATACCGTCAACGTAACGGCCACGGGATTCCAGTCGGTAACACAAGAAAATGTCACAGTAGATGCGTTGGCGGTGATCACCGTGAACCTCACCCTTCAAGTGGGGTCTGTGGGCGAGACCGTCACGGTCAGTGCCGCCCCACCCCCATTGAATACTGCTGACTCCACTCTAGGGAGCAATATGCGGAATGAGCTATATACTGCTTTGCCGCTCGCCATGAACGGCAGCCCGCGCGATCCCACCGCATTCGTGGCGCTCGTTCCTGGTGTTCAAGGCCTCGGGACACAGGCTGCTGGAACTTCCTTCGCTTCTTTCAACGGAGGGCAGCCGTATCTGAATGAGGTTTATATCGAAGGTCTTCCCACCACAACCGCGGCCGTCCAGGGCGAGACGCGCAATCTCTCGCTCGGTGTTTCCGTCGAAGCCATCGAGCAATTTCAGGTTTTGACAAATGATCCGCCAGCTTCATATCAGGGCCAAGGCGTCGAGAATTTCGTACTCAAGTCGGGAACCAACGACTTCCACGGATCTGCCTTTGAATTCTTCCGAAACACCGTTCTCGATGCGCGTGGTTTCTTCCCGCCGACTACGCCCATCGAAAAACAGAATGAGTTCGGAGTCTATGCCAGTGGGCCGATCAAGAAAGACAGGGTCTTCTTTTTTGCATCATATGACGGGTATTATTATCGGCAATCGACGACGCCGACCTTTCAATCCATTCCATCCCTCGCGGCACAGCAAGGAAACTTCAGCGCGTACTCGCAGGTCATCTACAACCCGTATTCCACGGCTTGTAATGCCTCCGGAGCAAACTGCAGGCGTGCCCCATTTGCTGGCAATATCATCCCTCCGAACCTGATCTCTCCGGTGTCGCGATCTTTGCAGTCCTATCTGCCCACTCCGAGCAACGGCGCTATTCTGAACAACTTTCTGACGACCCAGCCAATTGGACTGCACAACAACAATACGACAGACAAGATTGACGTAGTTCTGAATGACAAACACCGGTTTTACGGGTTTATCAGTCACGGTAGATATGCCACTGATGGACTCGCAGGCATCACCGCCGGCACAAGCGCTCTCCCGCTGCCGTATACGGCCTCCCGCTACGTAACCGAGGTTCCGACGTCGGCGCAACTCCGTGACGTTCACGTATTCTCACCAACGATTCTGAATCAGCTTAGCTACTCATTCAACCGGCTGTACGTACCCATCACGAGTGCGACGGTTGCGGGAGCGTATCCGCAGAAAGCTGCTTTGCAAGGGCTTCCTCCCGGCCAGGCGAGTCTGGCGTTTCCCACCATCAACTTCAACGGTTCTAACTCGCCCACCAGTTGGGCTGGAACGAATTCGATTGCTTTCGACGAGGCGAGCAATACGTTCGTTCTTCAGGACAATGTGCAGTGGGTAAAGGCGAACCACTCGATGACGATCGGAGGACAATTCCAAGCGCTGCAGAATAACTACACGAACCCAGACCTCGGCAGTGTCGCGAGCTTCAATTTTTCAAATTCCGAAACTGCCGGATTTTCTCCGACAGGCACACTGCTGACGGCCACCGGAAACGCGTACGCAAGTTATCTGCTGGGCGCCGTCGATGGTTCCAGCATTACGCAGAACTATGTTGCGACGACCGGCGGGCGCTACAAGACCTTCGCCGTTTACTTCCAGGACGACTATAAAGTGACTTCGCGTCTCACGTTGAACCTGGGATTGCGCTATGACATCTTCGGCACGTACCACGAAGTAGCGAACCGCATGTCATTTCTGAACGTGACCCTTCCCAACGGCCTAGTGAGCAACTACCCGGGCGCACTCCAATTTGCCGGCAACGGCCCTGACTCGTGCAAGTGCGATACGCCGGTCGCGACTCATTACACCCAGTTAGGGCCGCGCTTCGGACTTGCGTATTCCCTGAACGATAAAACGGTGATTCGCGGCGGTTACGCGATCATGTATGCGCATGGTGGCGCAACCGGCGGACGGGCTGGAGCGCGCTCCGGCACGGGTCAGCTGGGTTTTAACGCGAATCCCACGTTTACCAGCCCCAACCCCGGAGCCGGGGCACCGGCTTTCCTGTGGAGTCCTGCCGCAACAACGTTGCCAAGCGTCTACTCGAGCGTTTATGCCGGCGGCGTACCGCCTTACCAGCAGCCGCCTTTCTATAATCCAACGCTTAACGCCGGTTTCTGCACCGGTTGTCCGCTGGGAAGCACCATCACTTATGGTGATCCTCAGATCGGTGGCAAAGCGCCTTACTTTCAAAACTGGAACTTCGGAATACAGCGTGCTCTTACCCCAAACACCACGCTCACACTCGCCTACTCCGCAAGCGTCGGACACTTCCTTGCCACTAGCGTAGGTCGCGGCATTTACACAGATCAGCTTGACCCTCGCTATCTCGTTCTCGGCAATCTGTTGAACTCTACCGCGACGCCGGCAAGTGTGGCGGCAGCAGGCGCCATTGTCCCTGGTGTCCACCTCCCATATGCGAACTTTGCCGGGACCATTGGCCAGATGCTAAAGCCATTTCCGCAATATTCAGGCATTACCGATATTTGGGGTGACATCGGTAACTCCACTTATAATTCCTTCCAGGCCTCGCTGACGCAGCGGTTGGCAGCGGGCCTGACCTACACCGTCAATTACACGCGAAGCAAAGAGATTGACGATGTTCTGGGCAGCGCAGGTCGGACCGCCTACAATCAGGCCATCGAGAAAGCAGTTGGCGTGATCGATCGGCCGAACGTCTTCTCCGCCACTTTCTCCTACCGTTTACCGTTCGGCACAGGACAACGGTGGTCGACTACGAAGGCTTTCGTGAAGGCGGTTATCAGCGATTGGGAGCTCTCCGGCTTGTCCACCTTTTCGTCGGGCCCTCCCCTTACCATCACGTCCACCTCCTGCAACCTTCCGCAAATTGGAGGCTCCTGCCTGCCGAACTACAATCCGAATTTCACCGGCCCTGTGACGATCAACGGGGGTATGGGAAGTGGACAAGGGAACCTGATTGCCGGACCGGGAACTCCCGCCACCACGTATATCGATAAGAACGCGTTTGTCGCGCCCGCTCCCTACACGTTCGGGAACGTTCCTCGAACTTTGCCGTACGGCTTGCGGTCTCCTTCGGTTTGGGACATCGATCTCACAATACGCCGTCAATTCACCGTCACCGAACGTATCAAGCTCATCTTCGCGCTCGATGCGTTCAACGTGTTCAATACCGTTCAATTCGGTGGCATCGGAACGAATATCGAATCGACAAATTTCGGACAGGTAACCACGCAGGCGAATACGCCGCGCAAGCTCCAGATCAATGCACGGATCAATTTCTGAGAGTAGGCGTCCCGATTCTTTATTGCCGGTGAGGATGGAACGGCGTTTCGCCGAGACCCGAGCTTGCCGGCTCGGGACTTTCGAGATCAAGATTCACTACGATTGGATCCTGCCCGCTCCGCACCACCACACACTCGCACGGCTCGTCGCGTTTCGCATTAATCTCCTGGTGCGGAACAAACGGCGGCACAAAAATGAAATCGCCGGCACCCGCCTCGCCGCTGAACTCTAGCTTCTCGCCCCAACGCATCCGTGCACGGCCCCGAACCAGATACAGAACCGTTTCGAGCTCGCCGTGATGGTGCGGACCGGTCTTCGCATCCGGTTGCACCACCACGGTTCCCGCCCAAAGCTTAGTCGCGCCGGTCCTCGCATGCGTGATCGCCGCCGCTCGCGTCATGCCGGGCGTCTGAGGCGTGTTCGGATCCAGCTCGCCCGCCCGGATGATCTTCACGCCGTGCTTTTCCCAGTCCATGCCTCCAGCTTAGGCCCGAGCAGTGACAGTAGAAATAGATCTTGATCCCGAACTGTAAATAACGCTGCGAGTTCAGTCGCGTGTTGTAGCCGAGCGCTCCACCCACGGCGGTTCCGGAGTTCAGGTTGTTCCGGATCTCATGATATTTGGACCCGTTTCCGGTAGCATCCAGAATGTTGTAACCAGTGGCGGGCGTGCTTGCGATGTGCGCCGGCAGCGGCACCGTGTAGCACTGGATGATTCAGGATGTTCAGCGCGTCAATCGAAATTGGATTTTTCTTTTCTCTCCGATCACCCACTCCTGCTGCACCGACAGATCCAATCTCTGAACCATCGGACCGGTGAGCCCAGCGATCGTGCGCGGCGCATTTCCGATCTGCCCAGCCGGCGGAAGCTCGAAAGCCGAATAGTTCGCGTACGGAGCACATACCTTACCGATCGGGCAGTTGCGGGACCAATCCGGATTGACCAGCAGTACGACGGGAATCAGATTCGGCTGGATCTCACGTGTGTGCTCCGTGTCGATGAAATTATCGGCCCCGATGGTTGGTGTGAATGGATAGCCGCTCGACAGTCGTTCTACTCCGGAAACGGTCCAGCCGGCAACAGGCTGCAGGGGACCCCAGGCATTCTGGCCCCATGCGCGTCCTTTGCCGGAAGGAAGATCGTAAACTCCCACCAAGTTCCATACGTACGGAATGCTGTCGTCGATAACGATCGGTCGACGTATGCCGGAGCTCCGAAACTGTATTCGCGTCCGCCCACACTTCCCGTCGAAAGATCGAGCGTTTTTGTCAGGACTCACGTCGGATGCCTCGTCGATCGACTTGGACCAGCGGAAATTCGTATAAAACGTCAGATGAGTAAGTTGCCGGCGGGAATTAACAATGGCCGCATGGAAGCTGCTGGTACCGGACGCATCCCAGTAACTGGTTAGGTTGGAGAGGGGAACCGCCAGCGGCTGACCCGTGCTATTCAGCCGGTCGAGTGGATCCGTCACGTTGGTGGTCGCTTTTATGTTCAGATTTGCCAGCGCAGGCCGCCCGCGAATAACCCAGGCATTCTCGCCCAGCAACGATGGCATTGCGGGGTGTACGCAAATCCAAAACGCGCTTCAAAATTCAGCCAATTGAATCGCCGTCAGCTAGCGCGAACGCCCACCGTATCCGCTAAACGCGAACGGAACCACAACCGCCTGATTAATCGTGCCGGGTCCGAGCGAAGCGGACGACGCGGCACGATCCGGCAAGGGGCGCGGCTTGGGTAACGTTTCGGGTATGGCCTTTGAAGGATCGTAGAACCCTTGGTGGTTGTAAAGTTCCGTTCGAGTCCGTTGCAATGAATGCCACAACCCGAGGTTCAATGTCAGGTTCGGCCGGACCTTCCAGTCGTTCTGTACGTAGACCGCGCCGCTGTTCAAACGATAGTAATACGGAATGCAGCAGAAGAAAGAGTGATCGCGTTCGGCTCGCAACCGAACCCGTACTGCCGTTCGAGTTC
>JAFAUR010000583.1 GCA_019243205.1 Acidobacteriaceae bacterium
GGCCCCAGGGGACGCCATTACTTCGTTCGTCAGCTGAGAGATATCAAGATCAGCCCTCGAGTGGAAACGTTCGGACAGTTGGAGATGGAGATTTACAGCAGCTGGTGCGGCCGGGCACTTGCGCTCTCGCATGCGCGTTACGGCAACTCCGCCGTGATTAGTGGATACATGGGCAAAAGTGACGCGCTCGATAAAGCGATCGCCAGCTTCGCACTTGCATACGCGGATCAGAACGAAAAAGATCACGCCGCGCTTAAACGCGCGGTACGCCAAGGTCACGTGACGGCCGTGCTTGAAGAGACTGCATAGGCGGCTCTTCAGTGGATGGGCCATACTGCTGGATGACACACTTACATCCGGTCGCGATTGAGATATCTCGTCAGCCTCCGTGTTTGCGAAGCCGGTGGTCGGACCTGGTGTTCGCGCTGGGGCTCGCTTTACAAAGAAGTAACCTGCCGTAAGTGACGGCGTCAACGCTGCCAGCGAAATGATTTCTGATGCGGCCACATGATCGAAATCCAATTGACATTTACAATCAGGTTTTCGAAGCGAGATAACCGTTCGCCTTGTCCGGATTTACTGAACATCGATGTCGCCTGGGAGTCCGAGGGCTCTCAGGGCGCCATAACGTCCCGGAACAATTGAACGAGCTCATTCAGGTGAAACGGTTTGCGAATGAATCCGGCGAGCTGCGGAACATGAACGGGCAGCGGGACCATGTCGAGGTCATATGCGCTGGTCAGGATGACCTTGATATCTGAACGAATCTGACGCACTTCCTCGATCACTTCCGGACTGGAGAGTCCGGGTATAGTGAGGTCGAGTAGAATCACGTCGATGTTCGCCCGAGCCGTGCGAAACAATTCAATTGCGGTAGACCCATCAGCAGCTTCGATGACTGTGAAGCCATTTTTCCGCAGCAGCTTTGCGACCGATCTTCGGAGCACGTGTTCGTCTTCAACCAGAAGCACAGTTCCAGAAGGGCCAGGAAAATCGTGCTTCCAGGGCGGGAGGGCGACAGATTGATCGCGGCGTGCCGCCGATTTCGTGCATGGCAGCAAGATTTGGAACGTTGTGCCTTTACCGAATTCGCTCACCAGATTGATTGCGCCCCCGTGGGATCGTATGATTCCCTGGACGACCGCCAGTCCCAAACCTCGGCCGGCGAACTTGGTTGTGAAGAACGGATCGAAGATTTTAGCCTTTTCTTCTTCCGTCATCCCTTTGCCCGTATCAGTGACTTCGAGCCGCAGGTAATCGCCGTGAGAGAGTTCCGCGCCGCTGTGGGGGCTGAGTTCGCGACCACCTGTTACGGCTGATGTAGAAATCGTGATCACACCTTCTTTACTTGCGAGCGCCTCTGATGCGTTCAGGATCAGGTTCATGACCACTTGGCGAATCTGCGAGGCGTTGCCGAGTACCATCGGAAGATTTGTGCCAAGATTCGTCCTTAACGCCGCGTGCTTTGAAATGGAAAGATGCAGTAGCTCCAGCATTTCCTGTACGAGGCGGGAAACCTCCACGAGTTCGCGGTGTGCCTTCTCCTGTCCCGCATAAATCATCAACTGCCGGACAATTTCGGAAGCGCGGATAGATACTGCCCTGATATTCTGAAGCTCTTCAACAGCCGAAGAACCTGCACCCGCGGCTGATAAGCCGAGTTCTGTTTCGGCGAGAATGCTACCGAGCAGGTTATTGAAGTCATGGGCGATGCCGGCGGCTAACACACCAACGCTCTCCAACTTCTGCCTGTGGAACGTGAGATCTACAACCGAAGTGAGTACCCAGGTTCCAGCCGCAGTGTCGAAGGGAGTCAGCACTACCTCGACGGGGAACTCGGAACCGTCTTTTCGCCTGGCGCGCGACTCACGTCCTACAGCCATCGGGCGGGCTTCGGGCTGGTTGAAGTAGTCGTTCCTGAAGTTCAGATGGCTACTTCGCGAGGACTCTGGTACCAGGATCTCGATCCGCTCGCCCAGCAGTTCGTCTCGCTCGTAACCGAACATCTCCTCAGCCTGAGAGTTTACGAGGGCGATCTTTCCCCGATTGTTGATCGTCACCATCGCGTTGGGGGCGGCCTCAAGGGCCAATAGAAAACGCTTATCTGCCCGTTGTTGTTCGGTGATGTCGATAATCGAGCTCAGGGCCCAAGTTTCCCGTTCGGTTTTGACGGGACTCATGGCAACTTCCGCCGGGAATTGCGAGCCATCTTTGCGGCGCGCGTACAAGTTTCTTCGGTTGTGGATGGATGTCGAATTCGAGAAAGTCTCAGATCTGAAGTCTGCGCCGGCAGTTTTGGCAATTTCTGGTACGAGGATGTCGAGCGGGTGCCCGAGTAACTCCGCCGGTGTATAGCCGAACAGCTTTTCGGTCTCGGAGTTTACGAGCAGGATCTCCCCCTCGCCGTTGATCAGCACCATGGGATGAGGTACGGCGTCGACGGCGAATTGCAGGTGCTGAGTTGCCAGAGTGATTTCGTTCGCGCTTGCCACGAGATGGACCTGCTAGGAGCCAAAACCGCAAAAGATGCGTGTTACCGATTTGATGGCTCGGACGCGAGTACGACGTTGATTTTCAAGTAGGCACTTGCCGTACACCAGACCTTCCCCCCTTCGATATCGTTCTCTGTCCCCATCCCATCCCCTTGGCGGGCTGCGGTCTTGTTCGGATAATTTGCGCGAGCCCTCCGGAAGCGTTGGTGTTAGGGAAGTCTCACGTCTGAGACCAATTGAAATTGAAGCCGGGTCTCAGCCGGGATTTTCAAGTGCGGTTGACCCGCCGCAGAGAGGATAGTACCGCCAGCGCCGCCAGCCAGAGCGCCGATAGCCGCGCCGCTTCCTCCCCCGGCAATGCCACCGATGATCGCTCCCAAGCCTGCGCCACCCAGTATCTTCCTGCTCGTCTTCTTCCCTTCCCCGGCGGTTTTCGATTCAGTGAGGTTGGTCACCACCGGAATGGGCCGCCCATTTACAGCGATTGAATCGACCTTGAGCTGGATAAGGTCGCTTCCCTTCATTCGTCCGCCTTGTTCGACCTTTGCCGCCACCAATTCAACATCAGCTCCACGAGGGACGACAACGTCGCCGTTCATCATGATGGGATCATCGAGAGCACCCCGGAACTTCATCCCTGACTGGCTAGAATCAGCATCGATCGTCTGTATGGTGCGCACGCGAAAGACGGTACCGGCCGGGAGATATGCGGATGTTTGTCCCCAAGCAGTTCCCAGGGCAGAGCCGAATCCGATCGCGGTCACCAATAGTGCCACTTTCGTCCGGATCATTGTGCTTCACCTCCACGGATAACGGGCAGTTGCGAAGCAATCTGGAGGTCACCGATTTTTTCGAGCTGGTTCTCTACCTGCAAAAACCTGGCCGCAGTGATGGCATCCAGTGCTTGCTTGAACTTCGCGTAGTACTGCTTCTTCAGCAAGTTACGTTGTTGCTCAATCGAAAGCAGCTCAGTTGCGAGCTGGTCGGCGACGGGGTTCGTAATTTGATCATAGTTTTCGGCGTAGTTCTTGACGAGAGAAAGAATTCGATCGCCTATTTTGGTGTAATCAGCCTCGAACTGTTTGTATATCGGCCAGAAAGCCACGGCTTGGGTCGAATCGAGCTGCATGACTTCGCCGACGATTTGTGATTTAGATTTCCTTACCTGCGATCGCAGCAGTTCGACATAGGCTTCTATGTTCAAGTCTTGATTGGATGCGGAAGCACTTTGGGTAACAGCTGGCGACGGATTGGGTGTCTGGGCTTCAAGGGTTCCCGTTCCTAGGAAACTTCCGATCAGCAAGGAACATATCCACTTCATTCGCGCTCCTTTAAACGCACCCTTGAAAGGGTTGCGTACGGCTTACGTGATGCAGTGGAGGCCGCGGCACTACATTTTTTTTTCAAACCTTATTTCCGAGCCGGCTGCAATGAGGGTGGCGCCTTAGAACCGGGCACAGAATCCGCTCTTAAAAA
>JAFAUR010000822.1 GCA_019243205.1 Acidobacteriaceae bacterium
TGAGCGTCCACCCCACGCGACCAATTCACCGGCCCGAAAGGCACGCTGAGCAGATTCTTTCCAGTAGTTCGGTCGAGTACAAAGAAATAGCCGTTACGCGACGTCTGCATCAGCATCTTGCGCGGTTGGCCGTGAAAATCCGCATCGACGAGTACAGGCGTCTCGACCGCATCCCAATCGTGCGTGTCGTGGGGCGATGCCTGAAAGGCCCAGACCATATTGCCGGTCTGGGGCTTCAGAGCGACAATGCTGCAGGTATAGGGGTTGTCTCCCGGCCGGGTCGACCCGGTGAGGACGGGTGTCGGATTGCCAGTGCCCCAATAGATGAGATCCAGTTCCGGATCGTAGGTGCCAGTCATCCACGTCATTCCGCCGGTTGTCATGTTGGGTGTTCCGGCCGGGGGAGTGGAATCCCATTCCCACTGGGTCTTGCCGGTTTCGGGATCTACCGAACGAACATAGCCGCGTAAATTATCGAAATCACCCGAAACGCCCACCAGTACGTGATTCCCAACAACCAGCGGGGCCACGGTAGTCCAGTACCCCTTCTTGTAATCGGCGACCACGACGTTCCATCGCACGGTTCCGTCCTTCGCGTTCAGTGATACCAGGTGCGCGTCGGGTGTCATGAAAAACAGCCAGTCTTTGTACATCCCGAGCCCGCGGTGACCGATATGCGATCCCTTGTTCGGCGGGTACGTGTAGTGCCAGACCAGATGACCGGAACGCGCGTCGATGGCCCAGATATTGTCCGGTACGGTCAGGTAAATGATTCCGTCGACCACTAAGGGTGACGATTTTATCGTCGCAGTCTGGCCTGTCTGAAACGCCCAGGCAAGACCCAGCTCGCCCACATTCTGCGCGTTGATTTGCGTCAGATGGCTATGCCGCCGACCTGAGTAGTCGCCATGATATCCGGGCCACGTATCTGCCGGAGGGTGTTGCAGGATTGACGAATCCACTCCTTGCCCGAACAAGCCGGCCGCGGAAAGCACAAAGAGCGAACCTGCGATAGCGCCATGATGGAGCCTGGTGAGAATTGTCATTGAGCCGCCCCCTGCTTCAGCGTTTGCAGATACGCCATCAAATTGTGGATATCTGCGTCGGTGTATTTGCCCAGTTGATCGACGTGCGCCTCGACGGGCGCATCTATTGTGAATTTGACGTTTTTGACGGGCCAGGAGTGATATTGTCCCCCTTGGTCTTTCAACCCGATAGTGAATTCATCCTGATAGGCAAGTTCGCCGGAAATCGTCTGGCCGGATGGGGGAGTCACGGTGACTTTCGATTTGGCATTGCGGGGATAGAGCATTCGTTCTTCAAGTTGCAGCCCCTGGTAGCGGGAAGCTATGCCGGTCAGATCACCACTCGGTGAATGGCATTTTGCGCATCCCCCGGCACCATTGAAGTATGCTTTGCCTGCTTCCACATTTCCGGTCTGCAGGTCAGATGGGTCAACGCCGCGTCTGCCCCCTTTTCGAGTTTCGGCCATTGCTCTCTGGGTATGGATGAATGCGACAAGTGCGCGGATATCCTGGTCCGACAGATTAAAAGCCGGCATGCCTTTATCTGGGCGACCGTTGCGAACTACCGGCCCGATCTTGTCGCCGCCGTTGTCTTCCGTCACTAACTGAGATCTGGTCAAATCCGGGCCGGTTTCACCGCCTTCCGCATCGCGCCCGTGGCAGAACGCGCAATGCTGCTGGAATGCGGAATTCCCGCTTTCCACCAGCGCCGGGGGGTAGGACTGAGAACTTTGCTTCGCCTGCTCTCGTGTCGTACTCGGAGTCTGTATCGCAGGGTTGGGCTTCGTCCCTGCTGGCGCCGTGTTCTGGGCGGGTAGGGTCGAAATGGCCGACAAAAAACTTGCCGCCGCGACGAGAACGTTTTTGCGCTTCAAAACGAGAAGTGACCGCATTTCAAATCCTCCAGTCTACCTGTTGGTAGTCGGTTGATCCGCCTGCTTGATGTATTTCGTCCAAATAGCGGGATCTGTGAGCATCTGGATGAAGATGCCGCCCACAACCGAGCGGGCCTGGAAGCCGACCTGCTTTCCGGTTTTCGTATCGTACCAGTCGGTCAGCGGGACGCGACTCGGGGATTCATTCGCGAACTGGTAGGCCGGGTCGAAGAGTTTCATGAATCCGGCTTTATCGGTTGACAGTGATGCTGTCCATGTCAGCCAGTCCAGTTTGGTGTAATCGGCGCGATTATCCAGCGGCAATCCGTATTTGTTTGCATGCGTCTGATAAAACGCGAGCTCTTTGGCGAACACTTCGTTCGGAAACAGTCCGAATCCGAGCAACTTGTCCCAGACCAAATTGTATTTTTGGCTCCAGGTGCCCGAACGGTCGAAGGCCAGCTTGAAATGGTCTCCTTCGCGATCCATCTGCACCCAGCGCTCGGCATAAGATCGAGCCAGCGCAGTATATTGTTTTGCGACATCAGCGTGCCCCAAGTCTGACGCGAGCTTCCCGTAGGCTGCCAGGGCCAGGATTGCCTTAATGGATAGATTGGCATTGTGCGCCAGGTGCCCGGCGAAATCATCCGTCGAAAGCTGATTTTCAGGGTCGAGTCCCTTGGCACGCAGGTACTCGGCCCATTTCGTGAGCAATGGCCAATACTCGCCGGCAAAATGCGCGTTCGCCTCTACTTTCGCCAGCCCGGCGATCATCAGGAGCATGTTGCCGCTTTCTTCTACAGGCATCTGGTTTTCTTCCGTCTTCTCCCCTCCTCCATACTGCTGCCCGTTGGCGAGCGGATATCGTCCGAGGTCATGGGGCGCAAACGGAAAAGGCCACCTCGGAAGCCTGGCGTAATCCAACACCGGCTTCAATTGCGCTTCCAGCAGATGCGGATTGAAAAGCAGGAAAAACGGCGAACTCGGATATGTGACGTCCACCGTATCGATCGAGCCGTTACTGAAATTCTCTTTCGAGAAGAAAAGCGGAGTGCCATCGATGTCGGCCACCAGCTTGTGGGCGGCGAGTGTTTGCGAAAACGCCAACGCGCAGAGCCGGGCGTAGTCCTGGCCTCCTGCTCGCGTGAAATCGCTCATCAATTCCGAGTCCAGGGCACTGGCGCGGGAATTCAGCGCCTCATAGTTGCGGATCGCGTCGTTGAGCAAATCCGCGGCTCCGGTTCCGCGTCTCCGCCAATAGGGGCCCAATTGCCTGTGGAAGTACTCGATGGAGAAAACATCATCATATGCAATGACGACATATCGGGAAGCGGGAGTTTGCCCGACAGAACCGATGTCGAAACTCGTCGCAAGCACCGGGATGGAGCTGCGATACGGCTGATCGGGGTCCAGATTGTCGGATTCCGGAAGGTGGCCGGCAGTTCTGAACGAATCGATGGTGTCTCTTCTGCCCGTAGCCGCGGCGGACTCAGTTACTCCGGGCTGGGCCGTCACGTACAGATACCCCCAATCAATTCGAAGATTGTCGCCTGATTTCTGCAGAACCGGTTGCTCCTGACTTCCCGCGCGAAGTACCTGGAGGTCGCCTACCCGGAATCTTTGCCACGTGACTCGCTGCTCCGGAGTGTTCAGCGAGATGAGGGCCGAGGCATCGAAATAGATTTCGACTTTATGGGAGTATGAGTCAACAGACTGAACGCTCCAGGTCACGTACGTCACCGGCCGCGATACAAGATCCAAATCGCCCGGCAGCAGCGGGTTGACAAATGTCAGTTCGAGCTTTATTCCTGCCCCTGTGAATCGATAGATGGTGCGGGTTGGCAGAACCTCCAATCCTGATTGCTCGAGGGCGGGGAGGGCTTTCGGATCGTTGCCCATTACGCGGTAGGTCTTGCCGTCTATCCGAAGCAAGCTGCACATCGACTGAGCGGCTCCCGTCCAGTGCCGGGTCGTATCAGCGGTCAGGTTGTCGGCCATCGACCAGATGCTGAAATACGGATCGTGAACGACCAGCGGCACGGCTGCCGGCCGAAAATCTGCTGCTTCTGCGCTCCCCAGAAGCGCTAGTGCGAAGAAAATGCGTAAGGAGCAGAACATATCTGGTTTTCCCTGTTTCAGCGACGCAATCACCACTTCCTCTTCGCTAAAATTGGGATATCTGCCCCGTTTGAGTCTTTTCTTTGCCTGTCTCAATCATTTCTTCTTGAGGCCTAATATGCATTTGCGAGTTTTGCGACGTGTGGTCGTTATTGCCGGGTTCGCAGCGTGCGCCGCATCGGCGGCTAACGTGGTTCCGGGGACTCCGCAAGTGCAAGCGCAATCGCTGATCGCGTTCATCTGGTTGGCCATGGGAATGGGCGCCCTCTCGCTCTTGACCCCATGCGTGTTTCCGATGATTCCGATCACTGTTTCGTATTTCACCAAACACGCGGCGCAAAGTCGTGCGCAGGCAACTCGGAACGCACTGCTGTACTCGGTCGGCATCATCCTGACCTTTACCGCCCTAGGCCTTGCGTTGGCCCTTATCTTCGGTGCCGGAGGCGTGAATCAGCTGGCGGCGAATCCCTGGGTCAACCTGCTGATCACGGCCATCTTTATCGGATTCGCACTCAGCCTGTTTGGAGCCTATCTGATCCAGGTGCCGCCTGGCCTGCTCGAGAAGTTGCACCTTGCCACCGGAAAGAACGACGCCGGCTATGTGGGTACGATCCTCATGGGCCTGACGTTTACTCTCACGTCCTTCACGTGTACGGCGCCCTTCGTAGGAACGTTGTTGGTCATGGCTTCGCAAGGAAACTGGCGCTGGCCTCTGCTGGGAATGCTGGCGTTTTCAACGGTGTTTGCCATCCCGTTCTTCGTGTTTGCGCTGGCTCCGCAGCTGTTGTCTCAGTTGCCGAAATCCGGCGGCTGGCTGAATTCCGTGAAGGTCGTGATGGGCTTCCTGGAGATCGCGGCAGCCATGAAGTTCCTGTCCAATGCCGATCTGATCTGGGGTTGGGGAATTTTCACTCGCCAGGTTGTACTGGCGGTGTGGGTCGCAATTGGCGTGCTTACCGTGCTCTATCTACTTGGCAAGTTCCGGATGTCGCATGACTCGCCGCTCGAGAGCGTATCCGCCATTCGGGCTATCTGCGCAATCGGGTTTCTTGCTACCTCGGTTTGGCTGACCACTGGCCTGTTCGGTCACTCTCTGGGCGAGGTCGAATCGTTCCTTCCACCACCGCCGGAGTCGACTGCAACCACATCAACTGCTTCTGCGGCCGCTCCTGCCGGGACGACCTCTGGCGAACTGACCTGGATCCTCAACGACTATAACGCGGCGGTGGTGCAAGCTAAAGCACAGAATAAGCCGATATTCATCGATTTCACCGGCTACACATGCACAAACTGCCGCTGGATGGAAGCGAATATTTTTCCTAAGCCGGAGGTCCGTGCGCGGCTTGATAAATTCATCCGGGTCCGACTGTATACCGATGGCGATGGCGAGATCTACGACAAACAGCAGCAGATGGAGAAGGATCGTTTCGGTACGGTTGCGCTCCCTCTCTACGCGATCATGTCGCCGGCAGATTCTCCCGTTGCGACTTTTCCGGGCCTGACGCGCAAAGTAGACGAGTTCACCGGATTTCTTGCCAAGGGCGACGGAGTTGTCGCCCCCTAAAATCAAGGAAGAATGTTATTTCATCTGAAAGGGCGAATTCTTGTCGCCGCACTTTGCCTCACCGCGCCAGCACTCTTCGCCCAAACACCCGATCAGATCGTCCACTGGTCCGCATCGATCAAACCTCAACCGGTGAAGCCCGGCGGACAACCGATCGCATCTGTGACGGCGAAGATTGAGAACGGCTGGCACGTTTATTCCATAACGCAGGCGCCAGGCGGTCCTATCAAGACG
>JAFAUR010001034.1 GCA_019243205.1 Acidobacteriaceae bacterium
AAAACTGTTGTATATCCAGCTAGGGAGATAAGGTAACTTCACGGAGCCAAGGAGCGCTCAGAAGGCGACTATGGAATTCGCGGTAAGCAAATCTGATCTGGTACGGGAACTCGGATTGACGCAGGGCGTGGTCGAGAAGAAGACGACCATTCCGATCCTCTCCAACATTCTGGTCGAAACTGACGCCGACAAGGTCTGGCTGACGGCTACCGACCTCGAACTCGGAATCAAGTGTGCGTGCCCCGCGCGGATCAAGAAAGAAGGTGCGGGTACAATACCGGCGCGCCGGCTCCTCGATTACGTGCGTCTGCTGCCCGATGCAGACGTTCAGGTGAAGCTTGGCGAGAACCAATGGGCGAGCTTCGTTTGCGGGCGTTCGCGTACGCGGATAGCCGGAATGTCGCGCGAGAGCTTTCCGGAGTTACCGGAGATGCCGGATGTACTCGCGGAGATTCCGCTTGGCGTGCTTTCGCAGATGATCTCGAGCACGATCTTCGCGATTTCTGCCGAGGAGTCCCGCTTCACCTTGAACGGAGCTCTGTTGATCCTCAAGGACACGGGTCTCGTGATGGTCGCGACCGATGGGCACCGCCTGGCTCTAGTCGAAAAGCACGTACCGTTGCCGGGGTTGAGCGGTTCGTTCCGCGCATTATTGCCGAAGAAGGCCATGAGTGAGATTCAGAAGCTCGCGAATGATGACCCTTCGAAGCCGATTCAGTTTTCCGGCAATGAGAATCACCTATTCTTCCGCATCGACCAGCGCCTCTTGCTTAGCCGGAAGCTGACCGGAAATTTTCCTGATTACGAGCGTGTTCTTCCTAAAGAGCACCCGTACACGTTGGTACTCGGGCGCGATGATCTGAAGGCCTCAATTGAACGAGTAGCGCAGTTTGCCGATGAGCGTTCGCGTGCCATTCGGATCCAGGTGCTAAAGGGCGAGCTGAAAGTGCACTCGTCCATCTCGGAAACCGGCGAGAGCGAAGAAACGATCCCGGTCGAACACGATGGCCCGAACGTTGAAATTGGATTTAACGCGCAATATCTGATTGATTTCCTGCGTGCAGTGGACGGGACAGAGATCCAGTTCCACTTTAAAGATGGGAACAGCGCGGGCGAGCTTCGTCCGCACGCGCCTGCCGCAGACACTGTGTACCGCTATGTCGTGATGCCGATGCGCATCTGATGCGACAAGCGTTGAGAAGAAGAAAGGTTCGGTGAAAGCAGGCCCCCACGGAAGCGTCCTCAATCGCGGAAGTGGGTTGCCCTGTCTTCTGAATTTATGGCGAGTGTGGCTCCTCCTAACGACAACTACGATTCGAGCAGTATCAAGATTTTGGAAGGACTGGAAGCGGTCCGTCTCCGCCCTGCGATGTACATCGGTTCGACGGGCGAGATGGGTCTGCATCACCTCGTCTATGAAGTGGTTGACAACTCGGTCGACGAATCGCTGGCCGGTTTTTGTACCGAAATTGGTGTAACCATCCATATCGACAACTCGATCACGATTGTGGATAACGGGCGCGGCATTCCTGTGGATATACATGCCGAGGAAGGTGTTTCTGCCGCACAGGTCGTGCTGACGAAGCTGCACGCCGGCGGCAAATTCGATTCGAACTCGTATAAAGTCTCGGGCGGACTTCACGGCGTAGGCGTGAGCTGCGTCAATGCATTGTCAGAAACGCTGCATCTCGAAATTTGGCGAAAGGGTTCCACGTGGGAACAGGATTACGAGCGTGGCATTCCCAAAGCACCACTCGAGAGGACGGGCAAGGCGAACAAGACCGGGACCAAAATCACGTTCAAAGCAGATCCGACGATCATGGACGCGACTGCCTTCAACTTTGACACATTGGCCCAGCGTCTGCGGCAACTGGCGTTCTTGAACAAAGGGCTCAAAATTACGCTGACTGACGAGCGCGGAGACGACATTCGCTCCGAAGAGTTCTTCTACAGCGGCGGCATCGCCGAGTTCATCAAGCACCTGAACCGGGGGAAGGCCGTGCTTCACGACAAGCCCATTCACTTCGAAGGCGATCGCGATTTGCCAAACGGCGGCAAACTGACCATCGAAGTCGCGCTGCAATACAACGACTCTTATTCCGAAAACATTTTCAGCTTTGCGAATAACATCAACACCGTTGACGGCGGAAGCCATCTAAGCGGCTTTCGTAGCGCTCTGACGCGCACCATCAATGCCGCGGCGCAGCAGGCGGGCCTGATCAAGGATCAGAAAGAGAATCTGACGGGCGATGACGTACGCGAGGGATTAACGGCGGTAATCAGTGTAAAACTGCCGCAGCCGCAATTCGAAGGGCAAACCAAGGGCAAGCTGAATTCCGATATTCAAGGTTACGTCGTTCAGTTGGTGAATGAGAAGCTGGGCGAATTCTTCGACAAGAACCCGGTCGTCATGAAGAAGATTATTTCGAAGGCGATCGAAGCAGCCCGAGCACGCGAAGCGGCCCGAAAAGCAAGGGATCTGACCCGGCGAAAGGGCGCCCTCGATTCGGGTGGCTTGCCGGGCAAGCTGGCGGACTGCCAGGAGCGCGATCCGGACCGCTGCGAACTGTTTCTCGTTGAGGGCGAATCGGCGGGCGGAACTGCCAAATCGGGGCGAGACCGTCGGTACCAGGCCATCCTTCCGCTCAAGGGAAAAATCCTGAATGTCGAGAAGGCCCGCTACGACAAAATGCTTTCGCATGAAGAGATTCGCGCGATGATCACGGCGATCGGCACCGGAATCGGCAAAGGCGAGGATTTCGATCTCGCGAAGCTCCGCTACGGCAAGATCATTATCATGACTGACGCCGACGTCGACGGCTCGCACATCCGCACGCTGCTGCTGACGTTCTTCTTCCGCCATATGCAGCAGTTGATTACGCGC
>JAFAUR010000122.1 GCA_019243205.1 Acidobacteriaceae bacterium
CTCCGCCCCAGGCTAGCGCGATTAGTAATCCGACCATTGGGACGTACATGTATCGATCGGCTCGCGCTTGAGCGCCGACTTGCACGAGCCCGATGACCGGGACGAGTGTTCCGAGGAACCAGAACCAGCCCACAGCCGCGTACGGGCGCTTTAGACGAGTCACGATTACCCCGGCCGAAACGGCAGCCAGCAATAAACCTGCGAGACCTGCTTCCCACGCCGGGATCGCACGCGGGTACGGATAGAAAACCGCCAATCCGGAAGGCCAGAAGGTTTTGATCGCGTACCACACATACGAAGCCAAGGCGTTCTCAATGCGAAGACCGAGAGGAAAAACGCTGAACGTTTTGACGGCACGGCTCTCGCCTTGTACGAGGTAAGTCGTGATCGCGGCTGCGATTGAAATGAGGGCGAACGGAATCTTCTCGTACAAGATCTTCAACCGATGTTCGCGGCCAGCCGCCAGGCGCTGTAAGGGCCAGAAATCGAAGAGCAGCAGAACAAACGGGAACGTGATGATCATCGGTTTCGAGAGCAGGCCAAGACAGAATGCCGCGAGAACGGCGAAATAATGCAACGGCCTCGGCCGCTCGACGTACCGGATGTACGCGTATAGTCCCAGAAACCAAAAGAACGCGCTCAGAACGTCTTTTCGTTCCGCAACCCACGCGACAGATTCGACATGCAGTGGGTGCAGCGCGAACACGAACGCCACGAACGCGCTGGGCCATCGTGCACGCGTCGCCCGTTCAAGAAATGCGAAAAGCAGCAAGGCCGCCGCGGCATGAATCACGACGTTCACCACGTGATGGATCCCGCTATCCAGGCGGAAGAACTCGACGTCCAGCATGTGCGAGAGCCTCGTCACGGGGAACCAGTTCGCCGCTTGCGTTGAAGTAAACGCCCAGCGTATGCCATCGGCTGTGAGGCCTTGACGGACGTGAGGATTGCCGGTTACGTATTCGGGGTCGTCGTAATTGATGAAATCGAAATTTCGAACCTGCGCGTAAAGCGCGACAGTGCAGACGAACAGGGCGGCGTAGATCCAAAAATTGCCCAGCTCACGTTCACGCTTCGGAACAGCAGCACGAGTTTGTTTTTTCGGCACGCCCCGATTTTGTTGTACTCCTGCGGGCATCAGGACATTCTACAAAGGCCGATTACATGGTATAAGAACCGCTATGCGCCGAATCCTCTTGATCGCTGTTCTGTTAGGTGCGCCGGTCATTTTACAGGGGCAGAAGAATGTAGATCTGACGGTTGTTCATCGGATTAAAGCCGAGGCCTTTGAAAGGTCGAAGGTGATGGACCAGCTGTCGAACCTGGCGGATCTTTACGGTCCTCGTCTGACTGCCTCGCCGGAATGGGATCAGGCGGCGAACTGGGCGATGCAGCAGCTGAAGAGCTACGGGCTGGCGAACGTACACGAAGAGAAGTGGGGACCCTTTGGACGAAGCTGGTCGGTAGAGTCCTACACAGTCGACATGCTGACTCCGCGCTACTCGCACCTGGTCGCGGCGCCGCTCGCGTGGAGCTCTCCTACGGAAGGCATGCAGAAGTGCGAAGTCATGTATGCGCCACTGACGTTCGAGCACGCGTACGACGTGAAAAAAAGTCGTGAAGAGCTGATTCGTTACGAGGATAAATGGCGCGGCAAATTGAAGGGAAAAATCGTGCTGATGACGGATGCACATCAGCCAAGCCCGTCCACCCGTCCGTTATTCACGCGCTACACGGCCGAGCAGCTTGCGGAAATCGGTAAGGCGCCGGCGCCGGCGATTCGTCGCGATGTCACGGTCGATCAACTGGAGTTTCCGAGCAACCCCGACGATGTGAACAAGTACTTTGAGACGTTGCCGAATTCGGTAGTGAACGAGTTGTACGACAAGTACGATGACCTCCGCGCGGACCTGGGAGCTTTTTTCACCCATGAGGGTGTGACCGCAGTAATCAAAGCCGACCGCAGATCGCACAACGGGATCATCAACGCGGAAGCGGCTGGATCTTTCACCACCAAAAAAGCCATGGCGCCGCCGAGCTTCATCGTTACGGAAGAGCAATATTCCCGGATGCAGCGGCTCGTTGAAAAGAAGCAGCCCGTCACGGTAGGGATCGATCTGAAAGCGAAGTATTCCGATTCCGATATGAATGCCGCGAACATCATCGGCGAGATCCCGGGACAGAAGAAGCCTGACGAAGTGGTGATGATCGGGGCGCACTTCGATTCGTGGCACAGTGGGACCGGTGCGACGGATAATGGTGCGGGCAGTGCCGTAATGATCGAAGTGATGCGCATTCTGAAGGCACTCAATCTGCCGCTCGACCGGACGGTACGGATTGGATTATGGAGCGGGGAGGAACAGGGCCTTTTCGGTTCGCGTGCATACGTCGATGCGCATTTCGCCAATATCAAGACCGGGGAAGTCAAACCTGAACAGGCGAAGTTCGACACATACCTCAATCTCGATAACGGGAGCGGAAAGATTCGCGGGGTTTATCTGGAAGGAAACGATGCGATGCGGCCGCTTTTTGAAGAATGGTTCGCTCCTTTTCGCGACATGGATGTATCGACGATTTCGTTGAAGCATACGGGAGGCACCGATCATCTGTCGTTCGACGATGCGGGATTACCAGCATTCCAGTTTATTCAGGACCCGCTCGATTATGAAACGCTGACTCATCATTCCGATGTGGATACGTATTCGCACGCCATCCCTGAAGACCTGATGCAGGCCTCGGCAGTGATCGCGACGCTCGTTTACGATATTGCGAACCGCAGCGAAATGTCACCTCGAAAGGTCACGGTTCAGAACGGAAAGCTGGTGCGTTACTGAGCAGTAGCAGAAGAGATTCCAGAGTCTTCCGTCATGCGACGCTTGGACGATGCTGAAGTTCCTGGCTTTCTTCTCCACTTCGTGCCTGATTTGCCTGCTGGTCGCCATGGCAATCATAGGCCGTCCATTTTGGAGACGAACCCCGGATTCCCCTGCGATCGTGTCGCAAGTACAACGATTAAGCGAATTGGTTACAGTTCGGTACAGCATTGAGAAAGTCGTCGGGATGCGGGAGGAGAAGTCACCTGTCGGGGAAGAATCGATCCTCTTGCTAGTGCGAGGGAGAGCACTGGCCGGAATCGATCTCGGTGCACTCAAGCCAAGCGATCTGACCGACTTGAATGATGGCTCGATCAGAATCCGGTTGCCCGCGCCGCGTATCCAGACCACTTATCTCGACGAGGAATACACGAAGGTGTGGGATCGCAGCATCACGTGGTGGACACCCTGGGTGACTCCGGACCCCGACCTGGAGCATAAAGCTCGAATGCGGGCTCTCGATGAGATAAGGACGGAGGCGCTGGAAATGGGTATATTAGCCGAAGCACAAAGAGATGCTGAAGCCGACATTCGCAGCCTTTTAAACGCACTGGGCGTGAAACAGGTCAGTTTCGCCTATGGCGATTGACAAATGATGGTGAGGACGCTAAGCTTCTCGCGCACCTCGGCTCGCGGCAAAAAATCTTGTGGCCGCTGTCGATTGCGATCAGCTCCGTTCGACTGTATTACGGAGGAAGAAATTCCGATTTTTGAAACAGAGGAAAGGAAACTGAACATGGAAACCAAGCCAACGTACGAACAAGCCCAGCTGCATCTTCGGGTTTACGAAGAGCGCCGAGAAGAACGGCTGCGGAAAGCGCGCGAGTGGTTTTTCCAGAACTACTGGCCCGAGAGCTTTGAAGATAGCATGAAGATCGCCGGCCCCGGCACCGAAGGCGGTACCAACTTCATGATGGTAATCAGTTACTGGGAGCAGGTTTGTGCCCTGCTCGATTACGGTCTGCTGCATGAGGACCTCTTCTTCGAAACCAGTGGCGAGTTCTTTGGCGTCTTCGAGCGCGTTCGGGCCGGACTGCAGCAGGGCCGTGACATGTGGAAGAACCAATATTTTCTAGCTCACATGGAAAATGCCGCCAAGCGCTTCGAAGAGTGGTCGGAGAAACGCTCGCCGGGCCAGATCGCCACGATGCGCGATTTCATGAGCAAAATGAGGACGCAGCGGAGTAAACAGACAGCGGCGTAGTTGATGACTTTTCTGCCGATGAGCCAGATCTATCCTTCGTGGGCCTGATCATTGGAAGTCACAGGGCAATAGCGGCCTGGCCGGGAGCACAGCTAGATGTGTCTCTTCGAGCTTCGGCCGCTAGTATCTTTATAGCGTTGCAGTTTACGATCATTCCGCAGACGCCGATAACCGTACGGGACACGGCTGGCCAGACCAACGCAGAGCCCGCTCTCGCAAGGTGCGTGGATCCGTGGGAGTACGATTGTGGGAGCCCGAACCGTGCCACTCTTGTGGCGCTCATCGGCGACACTTAGTTGTTATCTGAGGAGTGACTTTGTGCGAAACGCTTTGAAGCTACAACGCCGGGAATTCCTGGCGCTTGCAGCCGCGCCGCTGCTGCGTGGCATGCCGGTTCCGAAGATCAAGAATGTATCCGTCATCGCGACCGAGCCGGCGGGTGTGCGCCTGGTGGTGGTGAAGATTCAGACCGATCAGGACGGCCTGTACGGCTACGGCTGCGGCACGTTTACCCAACGCGCCGACCTGGTGGTGGATGCCGTTGAACGATACCTGAAGCCATTCCTGATCGGGCGTCCGACGAACGGGATCGAAGATCTGTGGTTGGCGATGTACAACTCCTCGTACTGGCGTAATGGACCGGTCTTAAACAATGCAATCAGCGGCGTGGACCAGGCACTATGGGACATCAAGGGCCGGCAGGCAGGTATGCCCGTATACGAACTGCTGGGCGGGAAATGCCGGCGCGGCGCGATGATCTACTCGCACGCCGCGGGGAACGAGATTTCTGAAACGATCGACTCGGCCCAAAAGATCATGGCGCGGGGAATCAAGGTGGTTCGCCTGCAAGTCGCGGTTCCGGGGCAGGCAGCTTACGGCGCCGGTCGGGCCGGCTACGTGGAAGAACGGCAGAGTTCCTCCGCAGGAACGCTTCCGGAAGATGAAGTCTTCGAGCCGCTACCCTACGTCAAGCGCACGCTGGCGCTGTTCGAGACGGGGCGCAAGCAACTTGGTCCCGACATTGAGTTGCTGCATGATGTCCATGAGCGATTGCCGCCAAGGTTGGCAGTTCAATTTGCAAAGGATATGGAGCAGTTCCGGCTCTTCTACCTGGAAGATGCGCTCTCGCCTGAAAATATCGACTACTTCAAGCAAATTCGTGCGAACTGTACGACTCCGCTCGCGATGGGCGAACTCTTCAACAGCCCGCACGAATGGAACTCGGTGATCAAA
>JAFAUR010000157.1 GCA_019243205.1 Acidobacteriaceae bacterium
ACCAACAGCGCTAAAGTCGTGTAACGATTCAGAAAAATCAAGGGATACGGACGTTACTGGGGTAATGTGTACTCCAGGGAATAAGAGTGTTCCTCACCCGCTATCTCGAACTCGAGAGTTCCTTGGATTCCCTTCAATTCGCCAGTACCGGATCCGGGGACGATAACCACTGACAGCTTGCGCCCATTCCCATCCATGGTGCCCAAGTGTTGAAGGGCGAAACTTCCATTTCTGGTCTCGAGCTTGCCAGTGACAAGCTCCATCGCAACGTATCCGGCGGCGCGCAGCTTGGGATCTCCGGCTGTCATCATCTCGCCCTTACTCACCCCTTCGAGCCCGCCACGGAACTGTTTCTCAAGAGAAAACCGCGAGATACCCTCGGCAGGTGTATGATCGAGCGGCTCAATATTTGCGGTAAACGTGCCCCTGACGTTGTAGCTCATTTCGGTTAGAGATTAAGACCCGAGACTTACTCGGTGGCAGTATCGGCCTGCTTCATCGCCCGGCGGACATTTCGCAGGATGCGCTTGGCAAACTCCGAACTCTGGCCGCTCTGCGCTTGATCGAAGCCTTTGACGGGTTCGATGGCGGGATGCAGATCCTCGACCATGCCCCAAGGCCGGGAAGCTCTCCTGACCAGTGCGACCGCTTCGTCCCAAGTGAGCTTGCCCATGTCCGACGTTTTCAATCTCATTGTATGGCTTTTTTGGATGTTTTGATCGGCAAGCTCAAGATTTCCTGGACGATCAGATCCACTACCGATGCCAGCTGGCGGCTGTACTCTCCGCTTTTTTCTCCGAAACGAGTCCAGAAAGGATCCGCTAAGTTCGAGCTGAACGTCATGACTAAGACCGGTAGATAGTCTTCGGTGCGAAAGATAGGAATCGCTATTAACGATCGCCAGTTTCGCAAGCCCTTACTGGCATAGAAGCGCTTCATTTCGGGAGTAAAGTTCTGGTCCGCTACGTCCGGGTTATCTCGTACCTGATAGACCTCACCGAGCGAAAACGCCACGCCCGCTACGCCTTGCGGTTTACCTCCCGAAATTTTCAACCGAAACTGATTCGCGTACGCGCGGGCATCCTTACCCGAGAACGTGTGCCGTGAATCGCAGAAGGTCGCAATCTCGTTGAGCGACACAGGGCCGAAGAGCGTAGCGTGTACGACTTCCTGTTGCGGAATAGCAAAACTGTCCCGCAGGTTTGCAAGCATCTGCTGGAGCGCGTTGCGCGCCCGAGACTGCCAGCGATCGGAGAATACAGTCTCCGCGGGAGCCTGCGCATGCACCCAAGCCACGGTCTGGTTCATCCACGGCAGCGGGCCGGAGGCGGACTCGGCGAGTCCGAACTTTACTTCCCGCAGCATGCGCGGGATCTCGCCGTAGGTCTGGAGATAGATCAGCCGCACTCCGCGACTGGCCCAGTGGAGAGTCTGATAGGTCTCGAGCAGTTCGCGTCCGTGTCCTTGGAGTACAGCGTAGATCTCAGTGGAATCACTCACACGATTGCGCGACCTGAGATACAAATGCCGCCGGAGATTCACGTCGGCGAGACTCATGCCGAGGATGAGAACCGCGCCGCCGGAAGTGAGAGCGTACTCGAGCATCTGATTCGGGCGCTGAGCCTGGCGGCTGAACAGTTCAAAGTACTGCGATTCGGTTAATACAAACGACCCGCCGCAAATGCCATCCGGATCGATCCACCCATGAACGTGATAAACCCTGTTCTTGTCCGGGCTGGTTCCGCGCTGGGGAGGATTTGCCGCACGCAGCGGCGTGAGATCCGGATCGGTTCCGGTCCCGCCGTTCAGATGATATTTCGCCAGTTCGAGCAAGGGATCGAAGTTCGTGGTGAAGATAGCCGCGTTGTCCATGGCCGCGAGTTGACGGTGAACGGGCTGAAGGGGCAACTCGGAGTAGTTTCTTCCGCGGTACAACAAGACGCGCAGGTCTTCGAAAAAGTTTTCGCGGGTACTCGAATTCCATACAAAATCGGCTGCGGCTTCACGGCCGATTGTTTCGTAGAGCTCCTCGACGAGTTGCCGGACGTGATCGTGAATGATGGGCTTCGCTTTCGCGTCGCGCCCCAGATCCTCCTGCACATACCGCAAAAGAAGACCGCGATTCAATTCACCCCAACTCGGGAAATTTGAGTCAATGGAGGGCCCAGCCCCCACCAGAATTCGCAAGTTGCCCTGCCGGTAATGCTTATTCAAGCGGCGGCAATATTCAGGCCACGGATCTTTGTGCCCGGACACTCGAAGAGCGTACCATGCAGAACGAACGGCACTGGCACGGCATTTACACGCACCGGATGAATCGAGCACAATGGGCAGGTGCCGGCCGGACATTTTGCAGAGGGTACTTTCGGGAACAGCCAGCGCATACGGCCGCGGTTACGCAGACAGCGCTGCTGCTGCGGATGAATACCGGAGGGCTGGTGTGGGCGCGCAGCGTCATTCCTGATCGGGCGGGCATGGTTGGACAGAATTTCGCTTTCGCTGTACTCATCTGGAATGCCGCTGAGTAGTCCGACTATGTGGCGCCCGCGAGCGGGCCTAATCAGATCGCCCGCCCGCATTCTGTTTGGGCAGATGTACGAGGACTCCGCAATCGAAATGCGCGCGTTTCGGCCCGGCAGCCGTGTATTCTGCATTGCTTCGGCGGGTGACACAGCCATTGCACTTGCGCGCGACCACAACGTAACCGCGGTAGATATCAATCCCGCACAGCTTGAATACGCACGAAAGCGCGCTTC
>JAFAUR010000347.1 GCA_019243205.1 Acidobacteriaceae bacterium
CTTCCAGGATGACTGGAAAGTAAATTCCCGCCTCACTCTCAACATGGGTCTGCGCTACGAGCTCTATACCCAGCCCGTTGACGCCCGGAATCGCGGCGCACTCTTCAACGCTGCAACAGGCCAGTTTGTCCTACCGGGCCAGAACGGGTACTCAGACGCCATCGTCAAAGGACACCATCTCGATTTCGCTCCGCGTCTCGGATTCGCCTATAGCGCCTCAAACCGCTTGACCATTCGTGGCGGCGCGGGCGTGTTCTATGGACCTCGTGAACAAAACCAGCAAGCCACCGTATTCGGCGCGAACCCACCCAACGCGCCGACGGTAATCAGCCCCTCGGTCAGCGCAACCACCACCGTCACTCCGCCCGTCACCATCAACACGCCCATCCAGGTCGGACCAACGTCGCCCGATTTGAGTACGTTCACTCCGCAGAATCCGCTTGGACTTTTGATCCGCACCGCTGATTTCGACAACAGCCGCCCGGCACAACTCTATGAATGGAACATGGGCTTTCAGTATCAACTCTCACAAAGTACGGTCCTTGAGGCCGCGTACTCTGGCCTGCGCGGAAACTACCTTACGAGTCGAGTCAATCTGAATCAGATTCCGTGGGCCAAAGCCATTCAGGGCTTTACCTCCCAGGCTGCGCGCATGTACGGCAACGTCGGAAACCAGGTCGTTATGGACTCTTCCATGGGAAACAATTCGTATCACGCGTTGAACTTGCGCGCCGAGAAGCGCCTCAGTCACGGCTTGAACTTCCTTGTGAACTACACCTGGTCCAAGAACCTCGAAGAGAACGGTTCAGGCGGTAACAGTTCATTTAGCCAGAGCGGCGGAACAACTAATCCGCTCGACAGCTGGAACCTCCAGAAAGAGAAAAGCTACGCCCCGCTCGACATGCCCAACGTGTTCGTCGCCAGTGCCGGCTATGAACTGCCATTCGGTGCCAATAAGCCGTTTCTCAGCCAGCCGGGGATCGCCAGGATGATTCTCGGCGGCTGGCAGTTGAACGGAATCCTTACGCTCGAAAGCGGTCTCCCCACGGACATCCGCACCAGCCTCGTTCCTGCGACTAACCAGCTCTTTGCTACCTTCAACGTCCCGAACCTTGTACCCGGCGTTTCCATGTATCTTCCCAATCCCGGTCCGGACGGCTGGTTCAATCCCGCGGCGTTCTCACAACCCGGTACGGTTGTGAACGCTGCCGGCGTGCCCTTGACCCAGTTTGGTGACCTCGCGCGACGTGCTGGTCGTGGGCCTGGCACCAAGAACCTCGATTTCTCCGTGTTCCGGAATTTTGCCTTTGGCGAACGCTTCAACCTCCAGTTCCGTGCGGAAGCGTTCAATTTTACGAACACGCCCGCCTTCTTCCTCCCCGCTGCGAACGGCCCTCAACTGACCATCGGCAACCCGGCTTTCGGCAAACTCAGCGCCTCTTCCGCCACCGGTCGCCAGATTCAGTTCGGTCTGAAGCTATATTTTTGATTTCGGAGATTGTCAATGCACTCGAGCATGAACCGGCGTCAATTCCTGGGAGCTTCCGCGGCCGGAGCACTTATCTTGAACAGTGCGGAACACGCACCTGCGGAACCCGTCCAGACCTCGCCGCCCGGCTGGTACGACCGCCCCATGCGCTGGGCCCAACTCGCATTCGTTGAGGACGACCCCGGCAATTACGATCCGAATTTCTGGCTCGATTACTTCCGGCGCGTCCATGCCGACGGAGCCTGCCTTAGTGCGGGAGGTTGCGTCGCCTTCTATCCGACCAAAATTCCTCTGCACTACAGAAGCAAATGGCTCGGCGATCGCGACAGCTTTGGAGACCTCGTTAAAGGTTGCCGCAGCCTTGGCATGAACGTCATCGGCCGCACCGACCCTCACGCGGTTCACCAGGATGTGTACGACGCCCATCCGGATTGGATCATGGTCGACGCGCAGGGGAATAAACGGCGTCACTGGTCCGATCCCGACTTCTGGGTCACGTGCGCTTTAGGGCCATACAATTTCGAATTCATGACCGCCGTCACCGAAGAAATCGTGCGGATGTACCGCGTCGACGGCATCTTCAGTAACCGCTGGGCCGGATCCGGCATGTGCTACTGCGAGCACTGCCGCGCCAATTTCCGCGAGTTCTCCAACATGGATCTGCCGCGCACCAAGAATCCGCAGGATCCGGCACGCCGCGAGTACATCGTCTGGCGGCAGAAACGCTTGTTCGATCTCTGGAACCTCTGGGATTCGCGCATCAAGGCCATCAATCCCGATGCCAGCTACATCGCCAACGCGGGCGGCGGCGCGCTGAGCGAACTCGACATGAAAAAAATCGGCGAGATCACGCCTACGCTCTTCGCCGATCGCCAGGCCCGCCGCGGCCTCATGCCGCCCTGGACGAACGGAAAGAACGGCAAGGAATATCGCGCCACATTAGGCCGAAAAGCCATAGCCGGCATCTTCAGCGTCGGTCTCGAGGAAGAGTATCGCTGGAAAGACTCCGTACAAAACGGAGACGAAATCCGCCTCTGGGTTGCGGACGGCATCGCGCAAGGACTTCGCCCCTGGTTCACCAA
>JAFAUR010000433.1 GCA_019243205.1 Acidobacteriaceae bacterium
GCCGCGTGCAGGAGAGATTGCCGGGCTCGACTATTCACGGCCTGGCCCGACGCGGTAATCCACAATGCCGGCATCGGCTATCGCGAGGGGCGGGTGGAGATGGAGTCAGGAGTTCCGCGCGTCTTCGCTGTCAATGTGCTGGCGCCCTACATTCTGACCGTATTGATCGAAAGGCCAAAGCGACTGGTCTATTTAAGCTCCGGCATGCATCGCGGCGTGCGTCCGCGCCTGGACGATGTGCTCTGGATCAAGCGACCTTGGAGCGGCTCGTCGGCTTACGCGGAAAGCAAGCTCTGCGACGTTTTGCTGGCATTTGCCGTCGCTCGCCGCTGGAAAGAGGTCAAGTCCAACGCCCTTGAGCCTGGATGGGTAGCGACCAAGATGGGCGGGCCTTCGGCGCCGGACAATCTTCATGAGGGTTGCGTAACCCAAGCATGGCTTGCGACAAGCGAGGACGAGCCGGCGCAAACCAGCGGCGGGTATTTTTTTCATCAACGCCCTCGTGCGCCGAACCCAATAGCAACTGACATCAGAATTCAGGAGGAATTGCTGGCCGAATGCGGTCGCATCTCCGGCATACGTTTCGATTGACCGATGTGGCCGGAAGGCAGCTGCGGTTGATGTCCCGGCGCAACATCGGCATCGCCGTCCTGTCCCGGCACCCAAGCCGCTGACTATCCCTTTGCCGCAAAAATGCCGTTGCCGGCCCGAGATGCGGGTGAGGACACCGTTCCCACTGGCTTTCAGACCTCGTCGGGTGATATCGTCTCCTGCCGTTGTCCAAGAATACTGCCGCCGAGATGAAGACAACGCTCTGGTTGGGCGGCTGATCCTCGGAAGCCGCACTCATAACTGCCAGCGCTTACGAATTGATCTGCAGCGAACCAAGATAAGTGTAAGTGGAGGAGTAATGCCGATGACCGACAAATCAAACTTTACACCTGAGGAATGGAAGCTGCTCCTGGAGAGCGTAACGATGGCCGGGATCGCAGTCACGGCAGCCGAGCCGAGCGGCCTTTGGGGACTGCTCAAGGAGAGCTTTGCAGGTGGCAGTGCGCTCGTGCAGGCGAAAATAGACCCTGCGTCGAATCCCCTCATCAAAGCGGTGGTCGCCGACTTTGAGACCGCTGAAGGACAAAGCGCCGCACGAGACGGGCTTAGGGAGAAGCTCACGAACAGCAAACCCGCCGAGATCAAGGCCCAATGCATCGAGACTCTACGGCAGGCCGGGGCGGTGGTCGACGCCAAGGCGCCGAGTGATGCAGGGGCCTTCAAGGGCTGGCTACGCCAGATCAGTCAGCAGGTCGCCGAGGCAGCCAAGGAAGGCGGATTTTTCGGCATTGGCGGCGTGCTGGTGAGCGAGGCGGAGAAGGCAACCCTCACTGAGATTTCGGGGGCGCTCGGGCTGGCGGCATGATCCCGTAAGTGCGATGCGAGAAAGAATATCGCCCACGGCGATCGCGGGGCTGCCGCGGGTCATCGCGTCCCGAGGCGATGTGATATGGCTGACCTTCCCATTCTCGTCCCCAAACCGGGAAATTCGGGTGGAATCGGAGTGTGGCGCTGCGGCCATAGGCCGAACATGGCTGTCGCCGCCCGTCTGGCGGTGCCTCACTGGTTCGACCTTGGCTCCGTTTCCAGAGCCTGCTCATTGAACCGGACATGCACCGCCATATTCCCTGCATCATCATAAGCTCCATACAACGAAGCCGGTGTCGCGGATTTCGTGAAAATCGGTTTCGCCTGCCAGTGCGCCAGCGCCTCATGCACCTCGCCGTTCACGCTGATGTGCCGGGCCGAGGGTGACGCGAGCGCAACCACACGAGTTCGCGCGTAAATCTCCGCTGGAGGCAGATGGATTTGAACTTTTTAGTTCGCCACGTTGTCCGAAGCGACCTTACTCCCGACGAAATCTGTTCGATGTCGAGTTTGTGTGACTCACCGCTAGAGAGAGATGAATTCGAATGTTCTGTCCCCAACACCGAAGCATCGTTGTCGCGGGCTGACCCCACGGGCAGTGCACGTCCGAGTCACGCGGCGGTATGATCGACCGGCTCACCGCGCCCAGCGGAACGGATGCTTCGAATCCGGTTCCCTCCAGCGAGGAGTCATGCAATCCGTTGGCCCCTCGCTAGCGCGGCCGTTTGCCAATCCCAGCGCCTCCTAACCGGACGTGGACTCCGCGCACCCGGTAATTGATCTGCCCGTGGCAGAAATACTTAGGTACATCGCTACGGATCAGCGCGAGGTTCTCGGGCCAGGCGCGCTCCCGATCCCTCCTCGTTTCCGCAACGACCGTAGCGGACTATCGGGCGCAACATCGCGGGAGTTGAAACTCTTACATTGCCGCGAGTTGCTGCTCCAATCGGATCAGCTTGTTGCGAAGGCGAAAATATTTTGCGTCCCAAGCGCGGTCTTTGGTAGAGCCGGTCTCTTGGATTTGGCATTGATGAAGCGTACACCAAGGGCGCAAATGGGGTAATGCGGTGCAGCCGGTGGGACCCATCAATGGGAGCTGATGGCCGGTTGTCGGCAATCTAATGCCCCAATTCTTGTACGCATGATCAATCGTCATCTGACAATGCATTCTGTCACAACAGCGATAGGCCCTGTTGCCCACGCCGGGGCATTTATTGCCACCGCATTTCACCTTTGTCAGCTCCGACATTTCACTGTATCCACGGCTGATCGCGGCGCGTAGCTCACCTTTTTTCATGTGTTCCCTCCGCCCGCAAAGCCAGGCCTAAAATTCGAGATGGTCGCTATGGAGCTCAAAATCATTCGGGATCATGCCGAGTTGGATTCGACAGCACACCGCACCGCGCCGAGAACAGTCGGAAATTCCGCCAGTGTCCCCCGGTATTCTTGACGATTTGTCACCGTGGTTGTTTAGTTTGGAATAAACCAGCTGGCCGAAATGCGCTTTGAGGTGTAGGTGCGTCCTCT
>JAFAUR010000484.1 GCA_019243205.1 Acidobacteriaceae bacterium
TACGTCTCGTTCGTTGTAACTTCCCGTCCGGATTCCCTGCTTCCGATGAGCTTCACCGAATTCAGCGGAGCGCGTTCATACGGCAGGGTCAGTCCGACAGCCGCATTCGTCACCCCAGGAATCGCCCGCATCGCCGCGACGCTCTCGTTGAGCAGTTTTCGGAAGGTTGCCGTGTCCTGGTACCGGATGTCGTCCAGAGACGCTTTAGCGGAGATCACTCCATTAGGATTGAAACCCGGCGGCATAGTCTCCAGGCGAATGAGCGTCCGGACCAGCAGCCCGGCCGCAGCCAGCAGTACGACCGTCAGCGCAACTTCTCCGGCAATCAAACTCTTTCTCAGCCGAATCCTGCCCGCGCCTATGACGCCACGGCTGCCCATAGAGGACTTCAAATCGACTTTCCCTGTCGTCAGCGCAGGCAACATGCCGAACAACACACCCGCGAGCAGAGACACAGAAAGCGTGAAGCCCAAGACGCGGTGATCAAGGGGGACGCTTGCAACCGGTAGGAAATGTTCCGGCAGAAGCGCCAAAAGCGAGCGCAATCCAACGAAACCCACACACGCGGCTGCGGCTCCTCCCACCAGAGCAAGCAGCAGGTTCTCGATCCAAAGCTGTCTATGAATTTGCCAGCGCGACGCGCCCAGCGCTAACCGAGTGGCGATTTCGCCCGTCCGGCGCAACATGCGCACCAGCGTCAGCCCGGCAAGATTCGCGCAAGCAATCAGAAAGATGAATCCCGCCGCCAGCATCAGCGCCAGCACTTCAGGCTGGAGCGTTTTCGTCTGCCCTTCTTGCAAGGGCACGGAGTAGTACGTTATCCGGACGCCGGTCTTCACGAGACGTTGCGCACGGACACTCTGCGTCAACGCGCGATCGATCTCGCCATTCGCCTGTTGCCAGCTAGCGCCGTTGCGCAGTCGCAGAATCGGCTGGAAGTTGGTTGCCTGTCCTTCGCCCTCGCGGCTCGGTTGCAGCGCGGTGTAGATATCGGCATTTAACGGAGTGCTGGCGCCCTCAGGCAGCACTCCGATGATCGTGTACGGTTCGCCTTTCAGCAGTACGGTTTCTCCCGTGATCTGGCGGCCCGCTTCAAAAACCGTGCGCCACAACGCGTAGCTCAGGATGGCTGCTCTCGGCCCGTGCGGACGATCCTCTTCCTCCGAAAAATTGCGGCCTGCGAACGGATGAAGAGTCAGCACGTCGAAGTAGTTTGCTGAGACCCGTCCTTCATGAACATACTGCACATGGGAACCGGTTTCGAGATTCACTCCGGAAGTGTGCAAAGCGGAAATAGCCGGGATCACCGAGGGCACATCGTGCTGCAGCAGATCCCACTGCTCGCCATCGATGTTTCTCCGTGCATCGGAGGATCCGAAACCAGTAGTCCTCGCAAAGATTGTCCCCAACTGTTCCGGATGAGCGTACGGGAGGCTTTTCAACAGGAGCGCGTTCACAATCGAAAAGATCGCTGTGTTCGCGCCAATCGAAAGCGCGAGCGTGAGAATCACCGTAGCTGTGAAGCCAGAATTATGCCGTAATTGCCGCACCGCGTGCCTTGCGTCGCGCCAAACCGATTCCAGTCCGGGCCACTGCCACACCTCGCGGCTACGCTCCTCGATGAGAGTGGCGTTGCCAAAATCGCGGCGGGCTCTGTGCATGGCCTCCTCCCGCGAGAGCCCCCCCTCCATCAGCTCCTCGGCCTTGTCTTGAAGGTGTTCTCGAATCGATTCTGCGAGTTCTCTATAACGAGCCCGGCGAGAAAAGAAGTTCTTCAGCCATCCCATGGGTAAGCCCTAACTTTCAACGGCCGCGAGCACGCGACTGATCCCGGCGAACATTTTTTCGAAGCTCGAGACTTCCTTCTCCAGGTGCTTGAGCCCCGCATTCGTGAGGCTGTAAACCCGAATTGCACGATTCTTTTCGGACACGCCCATTTTCGATCTGACCCACCCTTGCTTCAGCATCCGTTGCAGCGCTGGATAAAGGGAACCCTCCTCTATTTGCAGCAAGTCTTCCGAAAGTTGCTTGATGTGTTTCGCCAGAACATAGCCGTGCATGGGTTTCAGCCGAAGCGATTGCAGGATCATCATCTCCAGTGCGCCCGGGAACAGGTCGCGGTATTCGGAATTCTTCATCGAGGCTATTTCCACTATACTATTTCCAGACAGGTACGACAAGCGGGTCGTTTTGCAGCGCGCGAAGTTTGGCAGCGTTAAAGTGCACAGCATCCACTTTGCCGCAGAACCGCCGGGTTGGAGAAATGCAGGTCAGATACGGACTGACGAGTCGCCATGTGGATCTTTCGAGTAGTCGCGAGTAGCGCGCGACTGGCCTGCCAGACAGGCCAGGGAGGAACGAAAGCGGGATGATGAATGCCCGGGTGAGCCGCAGTTACAGCCCGCTCCGACATTGGTGCTTTCGAAAGCCGATCGGAAGTTTCGCCGAATGCCATGTCAGAGCGAGTGAGAAGAGCGTGCCAGATCCTTCAGACTTGCGAATCCATGCGTGTCACCAGTCTCTGGCTTGTTAATGAACGCAATCATGGGGTGGGCCCTTCACTGGTAGCGAAGGGCAATCGCTGCATCGGTCCTGGCGGCGCGCACAGCTGGCGGCACCGCCGCGAAAATCGCCGCTCCAAGTAGACAAGCAAGCGGCACGGCGACGCTCGAAAAGTCCCAGGGCTTTACTTCAAACAGAATCGAAACCAAAAAACGCGCTGCCATCAGCCCTAGAACCATCCCGAGGGCGAGACCCGAAGCAATCGCAAGACCGATCCGCCCCAAAATTAGCCGGGCAGCGCTCGCTGGTTTTGCGCCGAGAGCGAGACGGATACCAATCTCCTTCATACGCTCGAACACCGCATAACTGAGGACGCCGTAAAGTCCGACTGCCGCCAGAATCATCGCGGTCGCGCCGAAGAAACCGGCGAGTACAGCCAGTAAACGCTCGCGAAGGATGGTGCCCTCAATCACCGTAGATTCGGGCGTAGTCCAGCCAATGCGAAACGCCGGGTTGATCCGCGGAATTGCTTTGCGCAGTTCCGCATCAAGCGCAGAAGGTTCAAGAGCACTGCGAACCTCTAGAATCCCCTCGCTCCCTCCCCGGCCTGCGACGTAGATCGTGGGCTGCACCGGCGCTCGCAGATCCTTGTATTTGGCATCGTTCACGATGCCGACAATTGTATGAGGCACCGATTGCTGCGAATCGTTCACCGTAAAGAAGCGCTTTCCGACGGCATCCTGGCTCGAGAAGTAGTGGCGGGCAAAAGCCTGGTTGACGAGGACAGCGGCCGTCGGATTTTGCTCCGTGTCGCGCGCAGTTAGATCACGTCCGCTGACCAGCCGCATGCGCATAGTCTCAAGGAACCCGGGTGAGATCTCCATACCAAACGGATGAGCTCCGGCTTCCGTTTTTCGACCAGGAATGCGGATGGGAGGCGTCCAGCTACCGAGCGAAAAGAAGCCCCAACCGGACGAGGAGGCGGCTTGCACACCCGGCAGACGCCGCACTTGATCGATTAGCTGCAGCCAAGCTGTATTTGCCTTCTTCGCAGAGTCTTGGGGATGCGATCCGGGTGAACTCGGTTCCAGTGCGACCAGCGTTATTCCGCGCCGGGCAAAGCCAGGATCGAGGTGGTTCAATTTCTCGAAGGAACCGAGCAAGAGCGCGGCAGCAAACAAAACCACGAAACAGAAAGCCACTTGCGCCGTGAGAAGTGGCTGAAGCAAACCGGCGCCATGAGAGTGCTTGGCCGCACCTGATTTCAGAGCGTCATTCAGGGACGCATTTGATCCACGCAGTGCCGGGGCCAAGCCGCAGAAGAGGGTTGTGAGCAGGCTCGTTCCGATAAGAAATGCGGCCACGCGCCAATCCGGATGAACATCAAGGTAAATCACCGAATGGTAAACGGACGTGTCCCGAGTGGACAGCATGTCAACAATCAGCGGCGCAGCTGCGCGAGCAAAGAGGAGGCCCAGAATACTGGACACAACGGCAACCAGAGCGCTCTCGAGAAGCAGCTGTTGAATAAGACGCCTGCGTCCTGCGCCTATTGATAGCCGGAGCGCCATTTCGTGAACGCGCGAGGTGACGCGCGCCATGAAAAGATTTGCAACGTTAGAACAGGCAATCAGCAGCACCAGCATCGCGACGATGCCGACCAGGTAAAGAGGGCGTTCAAAGTGCCGGCGTAATTCGGACGGGCCGTTGGCAGCGGGATTCAAGCTGACTTTGGAATCGAGAAAGAAGCGCACGCGCGCAGGCGATTCTCCTGCGTCGAACATTCCGTTCGCAACCTCGTGTTGAAAGCCGGTGAACGAGGCCTGTAATCGGTCCTCTATCCGTTGCCTCGAGGTCCCAGGCTTCAGACGGGCCCAGATGTGTACCCAGAACGTTGTCGGATCAGTAAACGATCCGGGCGTCCACATCATGTTGGGGACCCATATATCGGTACTCTTGCCCGGCTCGACGCCCGAGAAACCTCGCTGCGCGACGCCAATGATCTGATACTGGCGGTCGCGGCGCAATGTCAGCCACTGGCCGAGGACATTTGTGTTTCCAGCGAATCGGCGCTGCCAGTAGTCATAGCTCAGAACAGCTACCGGATGAGCGCCCGGCTTGTCGTCGTCGCCAATGGTGAGGACCCTGCCCAACGCGGCATGGATCCCAAGAACCAGGAAGGCGTTGCCTGAGATCCATTGCGGCTGCGCGCTTTCCTCGGTTTGCGAACCCACAATCGTGACCGGCTGCTGATACTGGTTGCCAACGCTGAAAACCTCTGCGTCTGTCCGAACGGCGTCGCGGAGGCGTCCGAACGCCGGATAGCTGAACACGTCCGCCGTGCCGTTTTCTGCGAAGATCGCCTGCGACTGATAAGTCAAGAAGAAAAGAGCACGCGGGTCTTTGACCGGCAACGGACGGAGTATCAGTGCGTCGATCAATGTGAAAGCGGCCACGGAAGCCCCGATCGCGAGGGCCAGGGAGACAACGGCGGCGGCTGTCAAGGCGGCATTCTTGCGTAACATGCGCGCGCCGAATTCGACATCCCTGACAATCGATTCGAGCCAGGGCAGGAACTTAGCATCCCGGCTGAACTCACGCAGCTGCAGGGTGTTCCCAAACTGCAGGCGAGCCTGTTGCGCAGCTTGCTGTGCGGCAACGCCTTGCTCGATCAGCTCGTCAGCGCGGGCTTGCATGTGGAATCGCTGCTCTTCTTCGATTTCCCGGTCAAGGCGCGCCGTATAAAACGCCCTTCCGATACGAGTGAACCAGGACATCGCGCCCTCCTTAAGCGAGCTTTAAGACTTCGCCGATGGCCGCGGTGACTGTGTGCCAGCGGCTTTCTTCGGATTCGAGCTGTTTGCGCCCGCTCGCAGTGATTTCATATGTGCGAGCGCGGCGCTTGTTTTCCGTAGTGACCCACTTCGCCCGGATCCAACCTCTTTCTTCCATGCGATGCAGCGCTGGATACAGTGAGCCTTCCTCTACGCGCAGAATGTCGCTTGAGATCTGTTCGATTTGACTAGTGAGGGCATAGCCGTGAAGCGGACCGCGCCGGGCAAGAATTTTCAGAACGAGCAGAGGAAGGGATCCTTGCAGGACATCCTGGCGGTGGAGAGCTGGCATACCAAGCTTACTCAGTAAGTAAGCTCAGTATGATCGACAATCTATTGGACTGTCAAGCTGCCCTGGGACGTTAGACCGCGCTAGTCAGAAAGGGTTGAGGAATGGTTCGGATCTCGCGTGAGTCGATCCCTCTTGACATGGCCGTTAGCGCTGATCCATGGCCCTGCTGCCTCCGTCGCGGATTGCGCGCGATCATTTTTAGAAGTCATTGGTAAAAGAACAGAGTTTGCAGGTTGCGCATCTGCGCTCAAACAGGAGATGCGCCTCGGCAGCGACGAGCATTCAACGTTCGCGGGAGTCCTCGATGTCGCGAGGCATGTCGGCGCACTTGGCTCGCCCGAGCGCGTACAAAGACGCTTCAAGACCGGGGATGCGGGCCAAACGCCAGGCGGTTTCGGCGAGCGATTGGACAAGTTCGGTTTCCTGGTCGCAGCGGGATTGTAGCGAGCGCGGCAGTTCTCGACATGCTTCGAGTAGAGTTCCGTGTCATCGGTGGCTTTGACCCAGTCAAGCCGACGTCTCCCCGATTTGCACTCGTAAAGAGTAGGCCGTCACCCGGTGATCTATGCGGCGGTTGTCAGTCTCCGATTGCCCGTCGATCTGCCGGAGTCGCTATGCGCCGCCAAGCCGGGGATAACCGCCGTCAAACGAGCGGCTGGATTACCGGGCTTCGTTTCGCCAATAATCGTCTGGTCGACAGCATTGATCTCGTGTGTTCCTTTGCACAGGCCAACGCGGTTTGGCAAAGCGTCTACAATGTTGAATACTTCGACTCTAAGACGGTGAAAGGAATGGATCATGCGAGAGGCGGGGACGGCGGTCTGTCTGGTGCTGCTGCTCTCGTGCTTGGTCAGTTCTATCGCTTGCCGTTCGCGCTGGAACTCCTCGGAGCAGCCAATAGTCTTTTCGCAAATTCCCGTCGCTGATCGAGGTGGCCCTGATTGGCTCGAGCCGATTCAGGGGAGAGTTCTTCGCGCTAAGCCCGGCGAACGAATCGTCTTGTACGCACACAGCGGGGGTGTTTGGTGGCTACAACCCGCCACCGCTCGTCCCTTTACGCAAATCGGCCCCGATCTGACGTGGAAGAGCATCGTGCACTTGGGAGACCGCTATGCCGCGCTTATCGTGGCCGCATCCTATGCGCCCGTCAATAAGATTCAGCGTTTGCCGGGCAAGGGAGGCCCAATATCCGCAATAGTGGAGGTTCCCGGCGGAGCTCCACATCCTAAGATCATCCACTTCAGTGAATACGATTGGGAAACGCAACGAAGATTTGGCGATCGAGGCGGCAAATTGAATGCGTATGATCCCGAGAATGCCTGGGTAGACGAGGACGGATTCCTCCATCTAAGGATCTTGAGGCACGATAACCGATGGTCTTGCGCGGAGGTCGGCCTCTCGCAGAGCCTTGGGCGTGGACTTTACCAATTCACCGTCCAGGATGTTTCTCGGTTGGACCCAGCCGCCGTACTGAGCATGTACACGTGGGGTTTGGACGATCGGTTCCATCGCGAAATTGCGGTAGAGGTCAGCCAATGGGGCGACCCAAACTCCAAGTGGCACAATGCACAATTCTTGATTCAGCCCTACTATGACCCCTCGAACGTAAGCCACTTCTACGCACCGCGCGGACCGATGACGTTCTCATTTCAATGGGGGCCCGGCGATGTACTGTTCCGGGCTAAGCGCGCGCTGCCTGACGGTGCAGCCACAGCCGTGGCTTCTCACCGCTTCACCTCTGGGATTCCCACTCCAGGCGAAGCATCCATCCACATGAACTTATATGCATTTGGGAAGGCGCGAAATCCCATGCAGACGCCTACCGAGGTGATCATTGAGCGCTTTACCTACTCGCCATAAGCGCCTGGTAGCCGCTACCTTTGTTCTGTTTGGGCTCGCGGCGAACAGCTACGCCCTGGACCCCTCCAGGCCCGTCACGCAGTATGCCCGCGACGTCTGGGGTTTGCGCAATGGTCTGCCGCGAGGCCAAATCCGCGCCATTACTCAGACCGCCGACGGATTCCTTTGGATTGGAACTGAGCAGGGTGCTCGCCGATTCGATGGGTTCACGTTCACTTTGCCGCAAGATTCGGGGACGGAACCGTTCGCACTCGATCGGATATTGGGAATCGTCGCCGACCGCGCCGGATCTTTGTGGTTCAGGCTACCGGAACCGACGCTGGTCCGTTATGAAAAGGGCTTGTTCACTGCCATGAGAGTGCGGCCCGGCGTCGATTCGCTGGCTACGGCGATGGTCCCGGCGGCAGATGGAACGCTTCTGTTCGCAACGCGACTAGATGGCATCTTGAGGTGGAATGGATGGCACTTCGAGTCGACCGCACCGCAGTCGGCACTTCCCCCCTCCCCCATCATTTCCATTGCGGCTTCAGGCAACGGTGACATATGGCTCGGAACGGTCGACGCCGGCCTGCTTCGATTGCGAAGTCGCGTCATAACTAAGATCGCGGCTGGACTACCGGATCTCAAAGTCAATTGCATGCTGGCGGATGAGCGGGGCGACTTATATGTGGGCACTGACCACGGTCTGGCTCTCTGGGACGGAACGCGATTCACACAAGCCGGGTTACCTCGGGCCTTGCGAAGAGCTCGGATTCTCTCAGTCGCGAAAGACCGGGATGCGAATCTCTGGCTTGGAACCGGCTATGACCTTCTCCGGTTCAACGCGCAGGGCCTTTCCGGGTTCGACGAAACCGGTTCGGCTAAGGCGGTGAGCGCTTTATTCGAGGACCGGGAAGGGAACGTGTGGGTCGGAAGGAGTGACCAGCTGGAGCGAATCCGCGAGAGAGCATTCGTCGCTTACTCTCCGGACAGATATCGCGGAGAACAGCGCGGAGGGCCTATCCATACGGATGCGAACGGCCAAATCTGGGCCGTACTGGGCGATCGCGGGCTCTACAAACTTGGGAACGGGGGTGAGAGGGAAATCGCAATCCCTAACTTTGGTCAGGATGAAGTGTACTCGATCGCAGGAGATGGCACGAGTTTGTGGGTCGGCCGGAAAGATCGAGGGTTGACTCATCTGATTTTCCGCCCTGGGGTGACTTCCTCGCGTACCTATACCAAAGCTGACGGACTGTCTCAAGACTCGGTCTACGTTGTTCACCAAAGCCGAGACGGAACCATTTGGGCTGGCACACTGGCCGGTGGAGCCAGCCATTTCAAGGATGGTCGTTTCACGAAGTACACCGTGGAGTCCGGCCTGCCTTCGAACACGATTTTTTCCATCGCGGAGGATTGGGACGGCAAGATGTGGTTTGCCACACCGTCAGGCCTGAGCTCTTTTGCCAAGGACCAGTGGACGACCTACGGTACCCTGCAGGGCCTGCCATCTGAAAATGTGAACACCTTGTTCAAAGATAGTGCCGGCATCCTATGGGTCGGAACTGTCCGGGGAATCGCCTTCATTCGGGCTGGCAGCGTGTTCGTTCCTGCATCGCCAAAGTCCCTGCGCAACGAGATCTACGCCATCGCCGAAGATCGTCTGGGATCACTCTGGGTGACAACGTCACAAGGAGTCCTGCGCGTAGACCGGGCCAAGCTGGTAGCCGGAACAGTTTTGAGCGCTGATGTGCGCGAGTTCGGAGCGGCCGATGGATTGACGGAACCTGCCGGAATCCGCCGCGAACACTCCATCACCGTGGACCTATCCGGACGCGTTTGGCTGTCCACTCCCGGCGGTATCGGATTCATCGACCCCGCTCGAGTGCGCCGCACCGCGCGCCCGACGATCGTTCAAATCTCTCGCGTCTTGTTGGATGGTGAGGCACACGACCCATCCACCGCCGTATGGGTCCCACCGGGCTCCCGTCGGATAGTCATCGAGTATCAAGGGCTAAATTTGGCGGCTCCAGAAGGCGTGCAGTTTCGCTTCAAGCTTGATGGCTTCGATCCTCAGTGGAGCGCGCCGGGAGCAATGAAGGAAGCGGTTTACACAAATCTTGGAGCGGGTTCCTATCGATTTCACGTAACTGCCAGCAATGCCGACCAGGTCTGGAGTGAGATGGGAGCCACGTTCTCCTTTCGTGTCGACCCCACGCTCTGGCAGACTTGGTGGTTTCGATCTGCTGCGGCCGCCGCACTCGCGCTGGCGGCGATTGGCTTTTATCAGCTCCGGATTAGACAGATTACCGAACAGGTTAATAGTCGGTTCGAAGCCAGGCTGGCCGAGCGAACTCGCATTGCCCGCGAGCTACACGACACGTTGTTGCAGAGCTTTCACGGCCTCATGCTCCGGTTCCAGTCAGTTGAGGACTTCCTCCCCGGTAAGCCAGCGCAAGCGAAAGCGTCGCTCGCTATCGCCATCGAACGGGCTGGACGGGCGATCACCGAAGCCCGCGATGCCGTGCAGGCCCTGAGGTGCAACGAGTTGACTCGGAATGACCTGCTAGAGACGCTTACCTCCTTGGGTCATGAACTCGCAAGCACCGGGGATGGAAACGCTGCACCATCGTTCCGCGTGCTCGTAGAGGGAGCGCCACGCCAACTCAATCCAAGTCTGAAAGAAGATCTCTATCGGATCTCCAGAGAGGCTGTAGCGAATGCATTCCGGCATTCTCAAGCGAGCAGTATCGAGTTGGACATCCGCTACGATGCTCGCGTTCTGCGGCTGCGAGTACGGGATAATGGCATCGGCATGGATTCCAACATCATGGCAAACGGCGGACGCGACGGCCACTGGGGGATCCCTGGAATGCAGGAGCGCGCCCGTGCA
>JAFAUR010000488.1 GCA_019243205.1 Acidobacteriaceae bacterium
CTGCTAGAGACGCTTACCTCCTTGGGTCATGAACTCGCAAGCACCGGGGATGGAAACGCTGCACCATCGTTCCGCGTGCTCGTAGAGGGAGCGCCACGCCAACTCAATCCAAGTCTGAAAGAAGATCTCTATCGGATCTCCAGAGAAGCTGTAGTGAATGCATTCCGGCATTCTCAAGCGAGTAGTATCGAGTTGGACATCCGCTACGATGCTCGCGTTCTGCGGCTGCGAGTACGGGATAATGGCAACGGCATGGATTCCAGCATCGTGGCGAACGGCGGACGCGATGGCCATTGGGGAATCCCTGGAATGCAGGAGCGCGTCCGTGCAATTCAAGGATGCCTCGAGATTTGGAGCGAAGTATCCCGCGGCACGGAAATTGAGCTCAGAGTGCCAGCGACCATCGCTTACTCGGGATTCAAACGTCCACCATGCAATGGGTAAAGAGCAGTCGCGCAGAGCTGTCACAAGGCGAGATGCATCGCATTCGAATCCTTGCTGTAGACGACCATCCGCTTTTGCGAGATGGAATCGCCGCTCTTATAGGCGCGCACGATGACATGGTGTTGGTGGCGGAGGCATCGAACGGCCGCCAGGCCATCGAGCTGTTTCGAATTCACTCCCCCGATGTCACGCTGATGGACCTTCAAATGCCGGAGAAGAACGGCATCGAGGCGATCACGGCCATACGAAAACTCTCACCCGACGCCCGCATCATCGTACTCACCACGTATTCCGGCGACGTTCAGGTAACTCGCGCTCTCGAAGCCGGTGCGCGCGCTTATCTGCTCAAAAACCTGCTTCATAAGGAGTTGGTAGAGACGATTAGAGCCGTCCATGCCGGAAAGAAGACCATGTCGCCGACGTTGGCTGCAGACCTGGCCGAACGTTTTGGCGAGGATGGTCTGACCGAGAAAGAGGTCGATGTGTTGCGACTGATCGCAGAGGGCCATGCGAACAAGGAGATCGCCGCACGCCTGAGCATCACCGAGGAAACTGTGAAAAGCCGCGTAAAGAACATTCTGTCTAAGCTGAACGCTAATGATCGCACGCACGCTGCAATCATCGGGGTCAAGCGCGGCATCATCACGGTGTAGCCCGATTACTCAGCGGTCCCGGACGGAGATGCGCCTCCTGCCGTAAACGTGCGCGTCGACGGACCATGAACCAGGCCCCAGCAACGCCAATCCAGTGGCGATCGCTGCGGCCAGCAACGATGGCCAGCTGTTGTCCCCCCGGGAAAAGACGAGGAACAACTCCAAAACAGCAGTTACTGCGCCCGCAACCGGCGTCCATAATCCAAGGCACAAGAACACGCCAGTTCCTGCAACGATCGTAGGAATCAAAAGGTTTCCGGATTGCGAGCCTCCCCAAAGAGCCGTTCTTGCGTCAGAGATCAGGAATGAGGAAATGGCCAGTCTCAAAATGAACAGACCCTTGCCGGGGCCAGAGTTGGCGAACGTCGAATATAGCCGCTGCAATCAGGTAACCACTCCCACTCTAGGAAATGAACAACTCCTGGTAAAACCCAAATTGAGTGATCCTCTTGGCTCGTTCGAGTGAAGAGGCTCCGTCCTTCGAGTGAGCGCGTTACCTACAATCAGGGTTTTGTTAGCCGTCTCCTGCCCTGACAATGAGCGTATGGTTAGGAGACCATATGTCAATTCAACGCAAACCGAGTATTGTCTTCGTCCACGGCCTATGGGCCGATGGATCTTGCTTCCACAAACTAATCCCCACCCTCCTCGCTGAAGGACATGAGGTGATCGCATCACAGCACGGACTCGACTCGCACGCCGAGGATGTTGCGAACGTGAAGCGGACTTTGAAGCGGGTCAGCAGTCCGGCGGTTCTGGTTGGGCACTCGTATGGTGGCTCGGTCATCACTGCGGCAGGCACAGACCCGCGAGTTGCAGCGCTCGTCTATATCGCGGCATTCGCGCCGGACGCGAATGAAACGACACAGAGCCTTCAGGAGAAGTTCCCGCCCACGGCCATCTTCTCCCATATCGAGATCGGAGACGGGCGGGTGTGGCTTAAGCCAGAAGGCGTGCCGGCGTTCGCTGGCGATTTGCCGGTAGAGGAGCAGAAGCTCATCTGGTCCACCCATGCAGCACCCGTGGGGGATCTGTTCAACCAGAAGGTTGAAGGTACAGCTTGGAAATCGAAACCGAGCTGGTACATCGTTGCTAGCAGCGACCGTACCATCCAACCCGACTTGGAACGCTTCGTCGCCAAGCGGATGGGTGCGAAGACCTTCGAGACCGATAG
>JAFAUR010001001.1 GCA_019243205.1 Acidobacteriaceae bacterium
GGTGCGCAGGTAATAAAGGAGTGCAACCGTTTGGGGATTCTCGTGGACCTAGCTCATGCCAGCAACGAGACAGTGCTAGGCGCGATCAGGGTTTCTAGGGAGCCGTTTATCGTGTCGCATACCAGCCTCAACAGCCGAACAGGCGGCGATCCCAAAATGGTGCAGATGATGTGGCCTCGGCTCATCAGCAAGGAACACGCGAAGGTCGTGGCGGACGCCGGCGGAATCGTCGGTGTGTGGACTCACCTAGCCCCGTCACTCCCGGACTTCGTCGAAAGCATAAAGTCGATGGTAGATGCGATAGGTGTCGATCACGTTGGCATCGGCACCGACACGGATCTGCTTTCCTCGCGCGTGGGCTCGGGTACGAACAGGGCTTGGCCGGGCAATACGAGCGGGTTTCTCCCCACCGTCGTCGGCGAGATGCTGCGCCAAGGCTTCTCGAAGGACGAGATCCAAAAAATCGGTGGAGGGAACTACTGCCGGGTCTTCGCCAAGGTCACTACGCGCTATGTCTAGGCAATACAGGATAGAACTCAACTGCACGTGCGATATGGGTCACGCCTGACTTGTAATAGGCCACATTTGATCTTGCAGGGCGCGCTGTTCGATGAAGTTTCGACTCTCAGGTGACCGCCGCAAAGTTCTGAACTTCCGGATTGCGGGTAACCCTGCCACAACTCGGAAACAAGATCGCTAAACACATCCGGACCACAGCGGATCTATATGTTCGGCGTCCAGTTTCCGAGTCCTCGACGATACAGAAAGTGATCCGAACACAACCTGGTCCGAAGTATCCTTTTGGAGAGGAACATGGCAATCCGTGAACGAACCCAAGACGACGGTCAATCGCGCGCCGTCGCGGTATTCCTGCTCGCGACCCTTTTGATCAGCTCGGTGTTCTATTTTTTAATCACCAAATCAGGTCACATGGGCGGAGGCTTGGGCGCGTACGTCGCTGGTTTGATGTGGTCGCCCGGCTTCGCGGCGCTGCTCACTTGCAAGTATCTCGGTCGTGACCTGGGCACCCTCGGCTGGAAGTGGGGTAAAACGCGCTATGAAGTGATCAGCTACTTTATTCCGCTTTCATACACCACCGTCATATATGGATTCGTTTGGCTAACTGGACTCGGGGGCGTGTATCGCAAGGACTTTGTCGATGAGATCACTAAGTCGTTTGGTCTTGGCCCGATGTCGGCATGGGCAAGCATTTCTCTTTACTTCGTCTTTACGGGATCGTTTAGCGTTATACGGGATTTCGCGACGGTGATAGGCGAAGAGATTGGCTGGCGTGGGTTCTTGGTTCCTGAACTAGCGAAGACACACAGTTTCCCGGCGACCGCCATGATTAGTGGATTCATCTGGGCGATCTGGCACTACCCGGTCCTTCTTTTTGCCGATTATCACTCGCCGGTACCGGCTTGGTACTACGTCCCACTGCTCACAGTCATGCTGCCTTTCCTTACGTTTGTGTGGGCCTGGATGCGACTGAAATCTGGGAGCATCTGGCCCTGCGTATTCTTGCACGCTTCGCATAACACATTCATCCAGCAGTTCTTCGATCCGCTCACCGTCTACCGGAGAAATACAGGCTACGTCGCTGGAGAGTTCGGTGCTGCGTTGTTTGTCCTTTCGATATTGATGGCCATCTACTTCTGGAGGCGACGTGATGAGGTGGAGAGTGACAATCGGCGGACTGCCCCAGCGGACCGCCTAGCCGCTTCCGGAGGCCAGTTCTGAATTGCTGCCCGGATAGCGCGCTCTTTGGCTCTATACCGCATGAGCGAAATTGGCCAAGTTACACATCTCATGCGCGATAAAAGAATGTTGTCGGAATTGGCCTGCGAGGGGGCTTCTGCGCCTTCTTTTCCCGCACATTGCATCGTTTCCAAGTAGCTCCTGGCTTACGCATAATCCGGAAGTTGAGGCTCGAAAACGGGATAGATCGCCGGTGACGGCCATCTGTTTGCTAAATCGGTGTGGTGTTCCGATTGTGGCGATTACGCTATACTTCCGGACAAGAACGAAGCCGCTGGCGCGGCGGACGCCTGCGGCGTGATCAGTTTCGGAAGCGGGTGCTGATCGGATAAGGTCGCTCACAGAGAAAGGAGTCTCTGTGACGAAACTCATTCAGCGGATGCGCGAGGAACTCGTGCG
>JAFAUR010000602.1 GCA_019243205.1 Acidobacteriaceae bacterium
GCGCCCCCGTCCAGCAACGAAGCTTCGCGCCCTACAGTGCTTCGAAGGCTGAGGCCGAACAAATCCTCCTCGCGGCGAACGGGCGGCGCGATGGATTCCAAACCGTTGCGATCCGTCCCACGTTTGTCTGGGGCACTGGCATGCCGATGCTCGATCAGATGGTGGAAGTAGTCAAAACCGGTAATTGGCAATGGCCGGATGCGGGAACCCAGGCCATGTCAACCTCTCACATCAACAATCTTGTCGACGCGCTTTTGCTGGCGGTGGATCGGGGTCACGGCGCCTACTTCGTGGCGGATGCTGAAGAAGGAACGCTCAGGAGTGTAATCAGCGATCTGCTTGCAACACGTGGCGTCAAGGCGGGAGACAAGTCTGTCTCTTTCGGCATGGCTTGGATGCTCGCAGGGGTAATGGGCTTCTTTTGGAACCTTTTCAGCCTGAAAGGTGAGCCACCTATAACGCGGCAGATGCTCCGCCTGATCGGGAAACCCTTCACTGTCAACATCGGCAAGGCGCGGCGAGAGCTCGGATATTCCCCTCGGATCAGCTGGAAGCAGGGCATCGCCGACATGACCGCACCGAACTCTTAACAGAGTCACGTTATTCCAACATTTTGGCAGGCCCAACACATGCCGAGATTGCGCAATTGCTACTATCAAGGTCCACCGAGTGACCATTTCGATGGAACTCGGTTCTTCAGTGCCGTTCAGGCCTCAGCCGACAGAGGGCTACTGGACATTCTTCGCTGGCGACTCACCAGTGCTGCCGCTCGTTGGCCAAAATTTGTTCCAGTAACACCGGCAAAGCCGGATGAGCGTGTTTCTGACTTGCGCATAACGATGGTGGGGCACGCATCCACGCTGATTCAGGTGGAGGGGGTGAATATCCTCACTGATCCTGTTTGGTCTGAGCGAGCAAGTCCCTTCTCGTTCGTCGGGGCCAAACGGGTGACCAAGCCGGGGATCAGTTTCGATGACCTACCGCCGATCGACGCGGTGCTCCTTAGCCACGGTTATTACGATCATTTGGATGTAGCTACGTTGCGGCGACTTCATGCAGTGTACGCACCATTAATGGCGATGCCGCTCGGCAATGATTCAATCGTTCGCGCAGTTGTGCCCCGAGCCAGATGCGTCGTTGCAGACTGGTGGGACCGTTTGGTCATTCAACCTGGCATCACGACGACACTAACACCCGCCAACCACTGGTCCAATCGTTGGCCAACTGATGTCCGGATGTCACTGTGGGGCGGCCACTACATTTCAACACCTGCTGTTTCCGTGTGGTTTGCAGGCGATACTGGGTACGGCGACGGCCGCATCTTTCAGCAGATACGGAAACGCTGCGGACACGTTGATATTGCGCTCATTCCCATAGGCGCCTATGAGCCCCGATGGTTCATGGCGGCACAGCACGTGAACCCCGCCGAGGCCGTTCAAATCTTCCGTGATATCGAAGCAAGCCAAGCGCTGGGAATCCACTGGGGCACCTTTCAGCTCACCAACGAGAGCCGCGAGGCTCCCCGATTCGCACTTGCGGCGGCCCTCTCGGCGGCGGCTATCCCGTCGGATCGTTTTCTTGCAGCTCAGCCCGGAGGAGTTTACGACCTGAGGTGACTCTATTCAATGCTGCTGGAAACGCAGGCGTGCCGAAGAAGCGTCCACTATGTTTCGAGTGCATGGCAACCACTCCGAAGCAAACCAAGTTGACGAGAAGTCGCCGACCCGGAGAAGTGCTCGTCTCCGGTTTGCTCCTGGGTTACGCGCTATTCGGAAGTTGCCGGCTGTAGTGTCCGAATTGCCGACCGTCTGGACAGAATCGAAATTGATTTTCTACGGGCCACTCTGCAGCGCTACGTCCGCATTCGCGTCTAGGGCGGTTGTATCAATAGTGCTGGTTTGAATTAGGGTTAATGAGCGCGAACTTTAAAAGTGTCCGCAAGCCAGGTTCGGTCTGGATCAAGTTGAATCCGAGCTTTTGCAAAATGCGTACTGATGCAGAGTTGCCTTCCTCGACAGTGGCAACAATACGAGACAGATGAAGGTCTTTCCATCCGAAGCCGACGAACGCCTCCGCTGCTTCGCTAGCGAGTCCCTGGTTCCAGAACGCGCGCGCAATGTAGAAGGATAGTACAGCCTCAGCCGGGACGACTTTCCCTCCGGGCCCAAGATGGGGATATAAGCCGCAACGACCCACATAGGGTCCGGCTGGTTTCAGAATCGTGGCCCAGACGCATAGTCGATCTAACGGCGGTTCTGATAAACTGTGTCGAAATTTGTGTTCGGCATCACCGCGAGAACGCGGATAACCGCCTACAAACCGGCGTACTTCAGCGTCCATCTCCATGGCGCAATAGCTTTCCAGGTCAAGCAGTTTATGCTGCCGGAACAAGAGTCTTTTTGACTCAAGAATGATCATCCCTACGCGCAATGATATAGCCGCTGCGTTTGCGTTTCTGCAATTGTGTCTTTGTCTTGGATGACGGGCTACCCGGAAGGTAAGCTACGCGAACAGGCACTTGGCGGGCACTCGGCATTCAGTGATCCGGATACATCAGGTACTTCTGCCGGACCCGCATGAACTGTTGCAGATCCGGCTGATAGTCCTCGGCAATACACCGCGGATCTTTACCGGACTTAAGCTCCGTCAAGGTCGACTCATTCCCCAGCAGCTCGATCAATCGATCCAACTTCCAATCGCCGGGATAGAGCTTCAACAGCGCGGAGCCAAGTTCCAGTCCAAGTTCCGGCGCATCGAGAACAGACCGGTCAGTCACGATCATCTGCACCCCACCCAGGCGCTGTCCGCCTAACTTGGCAGCTTTGGCAGGTGTAAACCAGGTTGGCACGAATCGCACACCCGGGATTTCGCGTGCGTTCAGATACTCCGCGAATTCGCGTGGTTTGATCCACGGCGCACCGAACACCTCGAACGGCGTATCCGTGCCGCGACCGACGGATACATTCGTATACTCCAAAATCCCGATCCCGGTGTACAGCGCGGCCTCATTCATATTACGCATATTCGGCGACAAGTTGACCCAAACCAGATCGGTGGAATCGAACCAGTCGCCGCGCGTCCATCCCTTTACGGGAACCACGCTGAGCTTGGCGTTGATGTGGCGCTCGCTATTAAACATCTTTGCCAACTCGCCCATGCTCATGCCATGTCGAATCGGTTCCGTCGTGTAATCGACAAAGCCGAGGTGCTTGCCATCCGAAACAGGTCCTTGCACATGCATGCCGGTTAAAGGGTTCGGCCGGTCTAGCACAACAACCTCAGTGCCGGTGATCGCTGCCGATTCAAGTGTGTAACCAAGGGTTGATTCGTACGTATAGTAACGGGAGCCGATGTCCTGGATGTCGATTACCAGGACATCCAGCTTCCGGAGCATGCCTTCGGGTGGATGCCGGCTCGCCGTCGTGTCCCCGTAGATGCTGTAGATGTGTACGCCCGTGGCGCGATCGACAGAATCGCCCACCGAATTGATGTCGAGTTCTCCGGTC
>JAFAUR010000636.1 GCA_019243205.1 Acidobacteriaceae bacterium
GACTGGCTCGCACTCCAACAGTTCGAAGAGCAAATCACCCGGGAAGAACAAGGCGTAGTTCTTGATCTCGCCGAATCTGATCCTCTGCAGATTGTTTTCACATCGGGGACCACGGGCGAACCGAAGGGCGTTGTCCATACGCACGCGAATGTGCTTGCCAGCCTTCGCCCCATCGAAACGGAGATGGACAAATATCTGAAGTACGAGAAGCTTGTCCATCCGATTCGCATACTGCACACGCTGCCCCTCAGCCACGTTTTCGGTCAGTTCATGGGCTTATGGATTCCGGCATTGCTGTCTGCCGAATTGCATTTTGAATCGCGGCTGGTAGCGGCAGAGCTGGTGGACTACATCCGACAACACAGAATATCGGTGCTCGCCGCCGTTCCGCGCGTGCTTGATCTCCTCGAAAGCTATGTTGTCGTTTCCATCAATAATGTCCTGGCGCGCTTGCATTCGGCCGGGAACCGCAGTGCCCCTCGTAGGTGGTGGCAGTTTCGCGATGCTCACCGTCTATTCGGGCTGAAATTCTGGGCGTTTGTTTCCGGAGGCGCAGCCTTATCTGCAGAAGCGGAGCAGTTTTGGAATGGCCTCGGATTCGCGGTGATTCAAGGTTACGGAATGACCGAAACGACCGCTCTCGTGAGCCTCAATCATCCCTTCAAGCTGGCGCGCGGGACCGTTGGACAGGTACTTCCCGGACGCGAAGTGCGGCTGGCCGCTGACGGTGAAGTTCTGGTCAAAGGCGAAACCATCTCTAATGCGACATGGCAGGGTGGCAGCCTGCAGCAGAACGAATCGGAATGGCTGGCAACTGGCGATCTGGCGGAATTTGATGAAGCGGGCAATCTCCGGTTCCGCGGACGCAAGAAAGATGTCATCGTCACTTCCTCCGGCCTGAATATTCACCCCGAAGACCTGGAGGCTGCGTTGAACCACCAGCCCGGGGTAAAGGCTGCGGCCGTCGTTGAACACACGACCGAATATGGCCCGGAACCGATGGCGGCGCTTGTCCTCAGGAACGCCAGCCGGGACGCATCCGAGATTATCGCCGCCGCAAACAGCGAATTGGCAGACTTTCAGCGCATAGCCCGATGGATCGTCTGGCCGGATCCCGATCTGCCTCGGACCTCAACCGGCAAGATACTGCGGCGAGAAGTGAGCCGGCGGATTCTGAACGGTGAGGCCGGTACCGATACCGGGGAGGCCGTGGCGAAGGAAGCTGCGCACCTCGATAGCCTGGGTCGTGTTCAATTGCAGGCACAGCTCGAACAGCAACTCGGAGTTGCCCTCGATGAGGCCGCCTTGCAGGACGTGCACACGAGCGACGACGTGCGAAACCTGATCGCGTCTGCGTCTACCCCAACCGAAGTTGCGAAGACAAAGTCATTAGAGCACGCGTATCCTCATTGGCCGTGGAACCCGGTGGTGCAATGCATAAGGGCCGTCTTTCTGGAACTGATCGCGATGCCGCTGGTGCGATTCTTGGCCAAACCCAAAGTGCAGCGAGCGAAGATCGAATGGCCGAGCGATCCGTTCCTGATTGTGGCGAATCACGTTACCGCTTACGATGTGGCTTTCATGCTGTATGCTCTTCCGGGCAAAATCCGCCGGAGAGTTGCGGTGGCGATGGCGGGCGAACTGCTTCTGGACTGGAGGCGCGCGCGCAATCAGGGCAATTGGTTTCTCAACGCCATTGCACCGCTCGAATATCTCGCGGTCACGGCACTCTTCAATGTCTTCCCGCTACCGCAACTCAGTGGGTTCCGCCGGAGTTTTCGACACGCCGGGGAAGCAATGGATCGTGGCTACAACGTGATCGTATTTCCGGAAGGCCGGAGGGCCGATAACGAGCACTTCCTGCCCTTCAAAACGGGTTCCGGTTTGCTTTGGAAAGAACTGGGGACGGCGGTTTTGCCCATGCGCCTGGTTGGACTCGGGGATATCAAAGAACAGCGAAGGCGATGGTTTCGAGCCGGCAACATCACAGTGTTTGCAGGCAGGATCCTACCGCTGCCAGCCGATCGGGATCCGGAGGCGCTCACGGAAACACTGCGCGCAGGCATTATCGAGGCATCAACGTTCGACACGGTTCCGGCGGAACGGATTGAGCAGGTCTCTTCCGACGGCACGGAAGAAGGGGCCGCCAAAAACGCCCATTCCTAGAATGCCTCCGAAAAGCGCCATGGCTTCATAGCTCTCGCGTCCCTGTCGCTGCCAGTAGACGTCGCTGAGGTTCAGCCATAAGGCGAACTCGTCGAGCGTGAGAGCCGCGGCCACGCCGTACAACATTGAGGTCACTTGGCCCAGCCAGCGCCACGAACCCGCCGCGCCCGTGCCGATTTGGAGCAGCCAGAGATAGCCGACCAACAACAGGAGGAGAATGCCCCAGACGAGATGATGAATGTGCCGCCCGTGCATTTCGACATTGTGAAAAGGACCGATATTGTGCCGGATAGCAATCGTTACGCCACGCACAACCAGAACCGAAACGAAGAAACCCAAAGAGGCAAGGAACAGTCGCTCACGACGGGTTTCGGCAATGTGGCGGTTATATATGGAACGCAGGCGGGTTCGAGAGACCAGCAGCGCCAAAAAGGCAAGGATCGCCGCAATGATGAGAGGCCCCAGCCAGAAACTTCTGTGCAAAGCAAACATGAACGTCCTTCTTCAGTTTCACCGACCGAGTTCATACTGAACAATTGCCTCGACAAGAGCAGGTACCGTATGGGGATCAGCCTCGGCCGTGACGGTCAGGCCGTGTTCCCGCACAGTTCTGGAGGTAACGGGTCCGATCGAAGCAATCTTGCTCTTGCGTAGAAAGTCCTGCCGGACTACGGAGAGGAGATTCTCAAAGGCGGACGAACTGGCAAAGGTCAACCAATCGGGAGGCGGACTATCGGCAAAAACCTTCGTCGCATCTGCGGACGCGTTCTCGGGAACAATGTTCCGATACGCTGTCACAAGCTCGACTGAGGCGCCCCGAGCCCGCAACGCAGGAGCGATGATGTCCCGGGTTCGCTCAGCCGTTGGGATGAGCACGCGACTGCCTGTAAGATTTTTGCTGTCGAACGCAGAAACAAGAGATTCGGCGACATAATCGTCGGGCACCAACGAAACCCGAAGCCCACGTTCCTCCGCCAATTCGCGAGTGGCCGCGCCTACGGCTGCGATTCTCGGCAAAACATTGAGGCTAGATGACGTCAAAGCTTCGGTAAAGGCAAGCACGGCATTGGAACTTGAAAAAATGATCCAGTCATAGTCGTTCACCTGCTGGGCAGCGCGCCGCAGGGGCTCGATGTCCATGGGAGCCGCGATGGCGATCATGGGCAACAGAACCACTCGGGCCCCTGCAGCACGAACCGGAGCGGCGAGTTCTTCCGCCTGATGGCGGGCCCGCGTAACGACGACGGTCCGTCCGGAGAGCGGACCGCTCATGGGACGGTGAGGAGTTCGGCAGCTCCCTCATGCAGGAGCGATTCGGCAACGGCTCGACCGAGTTCCTCGGCGTGCCGACGCGGACCCTGGCGATGTTTCCGCAGGCTCCGGCCTTCGTGCGAGACTACGACCGCCAGAACGTCCATCGTTTCCGCATCAACAGGCTTCGCAAATACACCGACCGGCAATTGGCAGCCGCCTCCAAGAGCGCTCAAAACCGCACGCTCACAATTCACTGCCTCGGCGGTCGGTTCATGGTTGAGGCGGGAGCAAATCTCTGCCGCGTCACCCTGCTCCCGCGTCTGAACGGCAAGTGCGCCTTGCCCGGGGGCCGGGCACATTTCAAGAGGAGTAAAGATCTGCGCAATTTCGTGATCGAGCCCGAGCCGCCGCAAGCCGGCCACGGCCAGCGTGATTGCGTCGTACTGTCCTTCCTTGAGCTTCCGAATTCGCGTGTCCACGTTGCCGCGTATCGGATCAATGCGGAGATCAGGGCGAAGCAGCCGGAGTTGCGCTACACGGCGGCCCGAACTCGTTCCGACACGCGCACCCCAAGCCAGGTCTTCGAGCTTGGCGCCAAGCAAAGCATCGCGTGGATCTTCGCGCTCCGGAATGGCCGCGATCACCAGGCCCGGAGTGTTCTCCGTCGGCAGGTCCTTGAGACTATGGACGGCTACATCTACCGTGCTGTTTAGGAGGGCTTCTTCTATTTCTTTAGTGAAGAGACCTTTGCCCCCTGCTTGCACGAGAGAGGCGGTCTGGAGATGGTCGCCGGTCGTTTTGATGACCTGGATGGACGTCTCAATACCAAGTGAGCTGAGCCGCGCCGCGATATGACGCGCTTGCCAGAGAGCGAGATCGGAGCCGCGGGACCCGATCTTCAGGACGGGCATCGATGCGCGTTGCCCAGGATTACGCATCACGCAAACGGAAGATACGACGGACGGCGCTGATCAGTTCGCCTTCACGAGCCGCTTCGCCCTCCTGCTGATCAGCGGCATGCCGGCGCATTTCGGAGATTGGCCCATGCGCGATTTTGTTTACTATGCCGCGAGTTAAACCTTCGAGAGCCTGCTCCTGCTCGAGGGTGAGGTTGCCCAGCCGGCTGCGGAAACGCTCCATTTCCCCTTTTCGGATCGCCTCCAACTGCTCCTGCAGGCTTAGGATCGTTGGCGTTACGTCGCGTTCACGGAGGCGGGCTTCCAGGCGGGCCACCTCGTGGGACACAATGCTCTCCGCCTGCTCGGCGACTTCCCGCCTTGCCTGCAAATTACGCTCGGCCAACCGTTGCAAGTCATCGATGTCGTAGAGAAACGCGTGTTCGAGGCCGTTCACGCGAGGGTCGATGTTGCGCGGGACGGCGATATCGATCAGGAACATGGGTTGGTTTTTGCGCGTCTCGATAGCCCGGCGAACGAGTTCGGGAGTCAGCACGTAATCCGGCGCTCCGGAAGAAGCAATGACGATGTCGAAATCAGCGAGTTTTTGCGGGAAGTGCTCGTACGATACGATTTCTCCCTGAAACACTTGCGCCATCTGCAACGCGCGTTCGGGCGTGCGATTCGTGATGAATATCTCTGAGGCTCCGGCCCGGTGTAAATGCCGCGCAGCCCCTTCCGACATCTTCCCCGCCCCGATGATCAGGACTCGTCTGCGCTGGAGCGAACCGAAGATCTCGCGCGCGAGTTCGACGGCCGCGTAGCTGACAGACACGGCAGTCTGTCCAATCTCTGTTTCGGAGCGAATCCGCTTGGCAACGCTGAATGCGCGCGTCAAGACCGCATCGAGCACCGTTCCGATGGTTCCCAGGTCGCGCGCCTGCGAATATGCCTGTTTCAACTGACCGAGAATCTGCGGCTCGCCGACGATCATCGAGTCGAGACTGGAAGCCACCCGGAACAGGTGCCGGATGGCCTCACGTTCCTCGAAAATATAAAGGTGGGGCCGGACCGACTCGAGCGTCAGACCGTCTCGCGCGGTCATCACGCCCTCGATCACACGATCAACCGGAACATCGTCGGCGAGCGTCGCCGTTACCTCCACGCGGTTGCACGTGGACAAGATCAGGGCTTCCTTGGCGCCGTTGGCCTGCATTTGCACCAGCGCGCTCGCGATCTCATCCGTGCGCAGAGCAAAACGCTCACGCAGTTGAACGGGAGCCGTCCGGTGATTGATACCCGCGAGAGCAAGTTTCATTGCCCGAAGAAGCTCCGCAAGCTAAGGTGAGTCGCCCATGTGATCAGAGAGCAGCCGAGTACGCCTACTGCGAGCCAGGCGATCCGCCTTCCCCTCCAACCCGCGGAGATCCGCAGGAAAATCATGGCGAGATAGAACGCCCATGTAAAGAGGAAGAAAGCAATCTTCGGATCAAGGACCCACTTCGTTCCGCTTTCGATGGATGCCCACACC
>JAFAUR010000879.1 GCA_019243205.1 Acidobacteriaceae bacterium
CCAAAACAATTTACACAGAAAATGTTACAGAGCCACTTTAAACGCCGCCCAGGCGGAAAGCAGCTTACGATCGAGCGAATCATTAGCGTTTGCCACAGGCGACTGACACTCTTGAAGCCGAGAGTAGGTGGCGTCGAGGGTGGAAATGGGCCGTCCAAACCTCGACGCCTTTCCCCGCACGAGGTTAAACGAATGCTCGCCCTAATCGCTTGGAGACCAGCGCCGTTCCGGTTTGGGTATCAATATCTCGCTCACTTCGTCCCGCTCGGGCACCGACACGATAACGACTGCACTGGCACGTGCTCGATAGCGCCGGACGGGCCCCAGTTGTTGGTCCATTGAATCAGCCCAAAGTAGCTGTTGTAAGTGGTTGATGTTTTACGGACACATCCCTCCGTGTGCCTTCGACACGGACGCCAGATGCTCAGCACTTGATGTGCATCTGGTTCAATCCTCATCTACAGCAGCATCCGTGCTCGCTACTAACTCTTCGATCAGTATTCAGTAAATCCTAATTGCCGATTCTGGGCCGCTGAGTCTCTGGCTGCCCATCTTCGATGAATCCGGTTGTCTCTGATCTCGAACCATTCCATCGCGGGTATCTCATAACTCCTACCAGTTGGTCCAAACCCTCGGAAAGCGCGAATTGATTTCCCGCGTTCTGTATAACGAACCGCAACGTTCCCGCCTTCAGAAATAACGTCATCCACCTGCAGTTGGAGTTCGAGACATTCGATCAGGTCTTTCCACACGGGTCTCGCCTGCTCAACCGTGCCCCAACCAAGCACTCCGAAAACGACCGCATCTCTCGTGAAGAGTTGACACACTCCGTCGAGATCGCCTCGGTTGAAAGCCTCTACATATGCAAGAACGACTGCTTTTCGTTGTCCACTGGCCCTCCCCTGGCGGTTGCTAGCATATCGCGGCGGCAGCGGTGAACCCGGCTGAATTCACCTGAGTTCCAGGCGTCCCTGCTTCGGCGGCGCCGGCGGTTTCCCTTCCATCTCCCGGCGTTGGTTGCGGAGCATCGCTGCCGTGAACTGCCACGTGGGCGGAGGAGTGTCCCGCCACGGAGCCGGAACCGCGACCGTGCATTGCATTCCAGTCTCGCCATCGAAATAGGAAAGCTCCGCCATTTTTTCGAACGTGCACACTTCCACCAGCCCGCAGTCAATCGGAATTTCCGCGGCCGCGAGTAGACCTCTCGGAGCAACAAAATAGAACTCGTTTGAGTAGCGCATCCCGATGCGCCGTTTCAGCGGTTGCTTCAATTCACCGAGGAAGTCGGCACGGGAGACCTTCACTTCGTAGCAGATCCGCCGCATGGAAAGATGCGGGAGGCAATTCAACGCAAATCCATCCAACCGCTGCGCGAAACTGTGGCTGTGCCCGGTTCCCACCCGCAGTTCTCGCAGAAAGATCCATTCAGAGGTCCGATGGTGGAAGACCCTTCCGATTATGTCCAGCAGGGTTTCGGACGAGAGATCACGAACTGGGATCTCGACGTGACAAGCCGGGGAGGGGGCAGCCATGCGTACCATTCTCAACCTTAATGAAGAGCAAATCGCGCCGCTGTTGGATTGGCCATCGCTCATCACTGTTCTTCGATCGGCGTTGGTAGCCTACTCGACGGGTCGCGCCGCAAATCCGGTTCGGCAAATCGTTCCTGTCCCCGCGTACGAGGCCTTCTTCGGACTGATGCCGGCCATCTTCGACGGCATCACGGGGGCGAAGCTCGTGACGGCGTACCCGAACAATGCGACGTATCGCCTTCCCACACATATGGGGCTCATCCTTCTATTTCGCGAAGCCACGGGCGAGCCCCTAGCGGTACTTGACGCACGGCTGATAACCGAAATGCGGACGGCTGCGGTCTCAGCGATTGCAACCGAGCTCCTCGCGAAACCCGGCGCGCAGGTTTTGGGCATTCTGGGCAGCGGAGTACAAGCACGCGCCCATCTGAGGGCTTTGACACTCGGACGACCGTACGAACGCGTCTACGTTTGGAGCCGGAATCCGCAGCACGCCGGGCGGTTTGCGGAAGAAACGGGTGCAATCGCTACCTCCGCCGAGGAAGCTGTTCAGGAAGCAGACGTAATTGTTACCGCGACTCACTCGCCCGAACCCGTAGTCTCGGGTAAGTGGCTGAAACCGGATGTTCATATTAATGCGGTGGGGGCGGTCGGCCCCGCCCGCCGGGAACTGGATTCCGTTGCTGTCGAACAGGCGGCAGTAATAGTTGAATCGCGTGAGGCGGCGGAAAATGAAGCGGGCGATATCTTAATTCCTAAGGTCAGCATTTATGCCGAGCTGGGAGAATTGCTGGCGGGCACGAGGCCTCTTCCTGAAACTCGTCGCACAGTGTATAAATCGTTGGGAATCGGAATAGAAGACATTGCGGCCGCAAAACTCGTCTATGAACGAGGAACCAAAGTAACTAGTGACGGCTAGCGCCCGCCACTAAGGTACAGTTTTCCCTACCTGGGCTATTGTTAAAGAGAGACTATGGCGATAAAGCTAACAGTAAACGGGCGTTCGTCAACTGTTGACGTGCCCGGAGACACGCCTCTGCTGTGGGTCATTCGCGACGTATTGAATCTCCATGGCACGAAGTTTGGCTGCGGCATCGGTCAGTGCGGCGCATGCACAGTACATATGGGCGGGCAACCCATCAAATCGTGCATGATCCCGGTATCGGCTGCCGCCAACGCCCAGATCACAACCATTGAAGGGCTCGCGCCAAAAGTCGCGAATCCGCTTCGGCACGCGTGGGAAGAAGTCGACGTGCCTCAGTGCGGGTACTGCCAGGCGGGACAGATTATGGCTGCCGCCGCCTTGCTCGCAAAACACCCGAAACCCACGGATGCTGATATCGACTCCGCGATGAGCGGGAATCTCTGCCGCTGTGGAACTTACATTCGTATTCGCGAGGCGATTCATAGAGCCGCTGGAAACGCGCCAAAAAGCGGCGGGGCAGTCGCTTCCCTGGAAACGGTCGGGGTCACGAACGGTGAGGAAGGTCTATAACCATGCAGATTTCTCGTCGCTCCTTCTTTCAGGTCACCGCACTTTCAGGCGGAGGAATGCTGCTCGGCACCTATCTCCAGCCCAAAGCTTCCGCGCAGGCGCCGAACCAAAATCAGGCGCCGCTTTCCCCGAACGCATTCATCAAGATTGCACCCGACGGGACCGTCACGCTGATTAACCGCAATCCTGAAATCGGACAGAACATCAAAACGATGCTGCCGATGCTGATCGCCGAAGAACTCGATGTCGATTGGAAATCCATCAAAGTCGAACAGGCGGATCTCGACACGCCGAAGTACGGGCTGCAGTCAACAGGCGGCAGCCGTGCGGCGTCGAACAACTGGATTCCCATGCGACAGGTGGGCGCCGCAGGACGGCAAATGCTGATTGCCGCGGCCGCTCAGACGTGGAAAGTGCCCGAGTCAGAATGCTATACGGCTAACGGCCGCGTGTACCATCGCCCCACCGATCGTTCGCTCGGTTATGGCGAGCTCGCCTCGAAAGCGGCTACTCTGCCTCCGCCCGATCCAAGCTCTCTAAAGTTCAAGGAAGCGCGCGATTACAAGATCATTGGACAGCCTACGCCGGGCGTTGACATTCCCGACATCACAACTGGCAAACCGATTTTTGGGATCGACTTCACCGCGCCTGGCATGCTGTTCGCTGCCTACGAAAAATGTCCTGTCTTCGGCGGCAAAGTCGTAAGCGCGAACGTCGACGACATCAAAAAACTCCCGGGCGTGCGCCACGCCTTCGTGGTGGATCGTACCCTCAAGGTCGGGCCCGTAATGGAAGGTGATCCGGGGCTCGAACCGGGTGTCGCCATTGTTGCCGATACCTGGTGGCAGGCGCAGTCCGCCCGCAAGAAGCTAGTTGTGAAGTGGGATGAAGGACCGGCCGCGTCGCAGAGTTCAGCCGAATTTGCCCGCCGGGCCGAGGAATTATCGAAGCAGCAACCCCAGCGCACGATGCGCAGCGAAGGCAACCTCGACGAGGCGTTCAACAGTGGCGCAAAGGTAATCGAAGCTGCTTATTC
>JAFAUR010001025.1 GCA_019243205.1 Acidobacteriaceae bacterium
GAACCCGCTGCCGCCCAGAAAGGTGAAGGTCGTGTAGATCTCGCCGGCGAGAAGCAGAAACACGAAAACTGCGCCAAAACCTCGGCCGCCCACCGTCCACTGCTCGAGGCTCATTTCCTTGCCGCGTCTGGCGAGAACGCCGAGGCACACCGCCGCCACCACCGCCGCCGCGATGAATATCAGGGCGACGTTCATAGATCACTTCGCCGATTAGCAGGGTCGAGGCCGTAGATCACCGCCATGATGAGTGCGGTAAGCAAGATCCAGGCAACGATCCAGGCAAGCAGAAACGGCATGCCCAGGATGGTGGGCGTCACCCGATTGACGAAGAATGGTCCAATGACCAGGCCGATGAACGGCAGAACGCCAAGCCAATAAGGTCCGCGCATGCATAAGCTCCTACCGACCAGCCCAGGCAGGCTCTCCGCAGGGCGGCCCGGCGGCTTTCGTAAGCGCCACGCCAAAATTCGAAAATCGAGCGGCTATTTCGGCGACGCCAGCGAAAACTCAACACTTTGCGCTCACCGGTTGTTCCACGAGAGCGCTTCACAGTTAGATCGATCCACTCGAGGGCATGATCAGGCTGACTTTCGAACGAGCCGAACGCTTCGAGAGAAGTGCCCTGGCGCAAGTGCTCGACTTGGCCGCTCGACTTGGCCGCCCGATTTGGCGCTCTGTGACAAATTATCGCGACTTCGTCCGTCTCGACGCTGCTGAATGATCGGCGGTCCTTGCATTGTCGGATATTCAGCCGAATCCCGGGAACGAGGCGACGCACGCTGCGTTGCGCCGGCACGACGTAAAAGAAATGAGGCGAGGCAAGCTCATGTCGAAGAACACCCGCATCCATCACAAACTGCTGAGTGTTTGCGCTATCGTTGGAGCGTTTTACGCGTCGATGCTTGGCCTCCCGGCGCATGCCGCCGCCAACAACGTCGTGATCGGGGACATCGACGACATGTCAAGTCTCTATGCGGATATCATCGGGCCCGGCGGCGTCGTCGCCGCAAAAATGGCGATCGCCGACTTCGGAGGATCCGTGCTCGGCAACAAGATCGAGCTCGTCACAACCGATCATCAAAACAAGCCGGATCTCGGGGCCGAAAAATTCCGCGAATGGGCGGATCGCGAGGGCGTCACAATGGTACTCGGCGGCTCCAATACGGCCGTCAACCTCGCAATGTCGGCCATAGCGAAGGAGAAAAAGGTGCCGTTCTTCGCCATCGGGGCCGCAGGTGCTTCACTCACCGGCAAGGACTGCACGCCTTACACAATCCACTACGGCTATGACACCACGGCACTCGGCAATGGAACGGCGACGACGATTCTGAAGCAGGGCGGGAAGTCCTGGTTCTTCGTGACCGCCGATTACGCCTTCGGTACGCAGCTACAGGAAGCGGCCGCGAGCGTCGTCAAGGCCGGCGGCGGACAGGTTGTCGGCGCGGTGCGTGTGCCCCTCAATACCTTGGACTTTTCGTCCTACCTTTTGCAGGCGCAAAGTTCCGGTGCGCAAGTCCTCGGTCTCGCCAATGCCGGTGGCGATTTCGTAAATTCGCTCAAGGCTGCCAACCAGTTCGGGATCGTGAAGACGATGAAACCGGTGGCGCTGCTCGCATTCATCAGCGACATCCATTCACTCGGACTGGAAACGGCCCAGGGGCTCTTCCTGACGACGGGATGGTATTGGGACCTGAACGACAAGACCCGCGCCTTTTCGAAACGCTTCTTTGACCAGACGAAACGCGAACCGACTATGACTCAGGCCGCCTATTATTCGGCCACGCTCGCTTATCTCAACGCCGTCAAGGCCGTCGGCTCCACGGACCCCGACAAAGTCATGGCGGAGCTTCGCAAGACGAAGATCGACGATATGTTCACGTCGAATGGCGTGATCCGAGCCGACGGGTTGTTGGAGCATGAGATGTACGTCATGCAGGTCAAGAAACCCTCGGAATCGAAATATCCGTGGGATTATTACCGTCTCGTGGAAACGATGAGCGGTGATCAGGCTTACGGCAAACTTTCGGATTCCGCTTGTCCATTGGTCAAGACGAACCATGCCAGCAATCTGGGATCCAGGTCTGGCTGAAGCGGTGAACCTCGTTGTCCAATTGAATTACACTGGCGTAAAAGATCAGACTGGAGGCGCGGTGCGTAGCACGTTTCCGGCCTCCCGCGCCCCTTCCAGCGTCAAGATATTTCGTAGATCGAGATCTCGTCGATGCCGCCGACAGCTCTCGCTTGAGGGGCAGCTATAGGCGGCTTTGCTTGCAGCTCGTTTACGGGCAGGCGCGAACAACGCGACAGCCCAAACCTTGATGCCCACCACAACTCAATTGGGGGAGGATGCCGGCGTCATATTGATCGCCAACGAGACAGCACCAACGGCCATGAGGCTGACAGCCCATGCTCCGTCGAGATTGAACCAGCTCCGCGACACGAACTTGGTGCCCAGATAGTGGTAAACCA